>JANOWZ010000733.1:0-24271 GCA_031418155.1 Deinococcales bacterium | reverse complement strand
TCAAGCACCCAAAAACTCGAAGGGTGTCATCATCGAAATCAAAGGCGAGATTGGCCCAACCGTTGCGGCCTTCCTGAAAACACGGCTCGAGCAGGCGGAGAGCAAGAACGCCCCAGTCGCGGTGCTCGAGATTGACACACCCGGAGGTCGCGTGGACAGCGCGATTGAAATGAGCGACCTGATCCTCGGCTCGAGCGTGCCAACCGTGGCGGTCGTCAGGAACGCCTTTAGCGCCGGAGCCCTGATCGCCATGAGTGCCGAACAGGTCGTGATGCTGCCGGGAAGCGAAATCGGTGCGGCCCTGCCGATCACCGGAACCGGGCAGGCACTCGAGGGTGACGTCGGTGAGAAGATCAACAGCGCCCTGCGCACCAAGTTCAAAAGTGTTGCCGAAACCCGAGGCCGCAACAAAGATGCCGCCGAAGGCATGGTCAACCCCAACAAAGTCATTCCGGGATTGAAGGCCAAAGGCGAAATCCTGACGCTGACCTCGAGCGATGCCGTCAAAAACAAGATTGCGAACCTCGAGGCGCGAACGCTCGAGGATGGTGTCAAGGCGGCGGGCTTCGGCAATATCAAACTCGAACGGCTCGAGCAGAGCACGGCGGAAAGCGTTGGGGCGTTCTTGTCTCAACCGATTGTTGCGGGCATTCTGCTGGCGGTCGGTGTGATTGGTCTAGCCATCGAATTGCTGCATCCGGGCGTGGCTGCACCTGGGATCATCGGTGGACTTTCACTGCTGGCCTATTTCGCTGGATCGTGGCTGTCCGGCAATGGCTCGAGCGTCGCCATGCTGTTGCTGATCGCAGGCTTGGCACTGCTGGCGGCAGAACTGGTTTTGTTTCCCGGATCAACCGTCGTTGGCCTCCTCGGCGCGGCAAGCATCCTGGCGAGCATCTACCTTCAATTTGGCAATGAATTTCCGACGGTTGCCGGGGTTGGCGCGATCTTTGCTGGCATTGGGTTGGGGCTGATGCTCTGGCTGCTGCCACAATCGCCAGTTCTGAAACGAATGTTCTTGCAGACCAGTCTCGAGGGCAACCTTGCGAGCGTCGGTGCGGGTACAACCTCAAACTCGAGCCTGATGGGGAGGTACGGTACAGCAATCTCAGATTTGCGCCCAGCCGGAACCGCCGATCTTGAAGGCGAACGGGTCGATGTCGTTTCAGACGGTGAATTCATCACACGGGGAACGCTTCTCGAGGTGGTTCGGGTGGAAGGTCGTAGAATCGTTGTCAAGACCCGTATTTAATCCTGATGTTAAATCCTGAAGCCAAAATCTGAAGCCAAATCCTAAAGCTCAAGAAAGGCAACCATGGAATTTTCTCAAATCTTGATCATCGTCCTCGCATTGCTCGTTCTGACGTTGGTGGTTTACATCTGGCGGTTTTTAGGGCTGTGGATTTCGGCGCTCGCATCCGGAGTTAGCGTTCCATTGGTCAGTCTGGTCGGAATGCAATTGCGCCGCGTAACGCCATCTCGAATCATCTTTCCGCTGATCAAAGCCCGTAAAGCTGGTCTGAACGTGATTCAAAACAACCTCGAGGCGCACTTTCTGGCGGGCGGAAACATTGACAAGGTTGTTGATGCACTGATCGCCGCCGACAAAGCCGGAATCCCGTTGACGTTCGAGCAGGCGACCGCGATTGACCTCGCGGGACGTGACGTGCTCGAGGCCGTGCGCGTCTCGGTCAACCCGAAGGTGATTCAAACGCCAATGGTCACAGGCATGGCGCAGGATGGCATTCAGTTGCTCGCCACGGCACGCATCACGGTGCGCGTCAAGATTGACCGGTTGGTCGGCGGTGCGGGTGAAGAAACGATCATCGCCCGAGTCGGTGAGGGCATCGTTGCCGCGATTGGTGCTGCGATTGACCACAAGCAGGTGCTCGAGCAACCAGACATCATTTCCAAGACGACCTTGAACAAGGGCCTTGATGCTGGAACCGCCTTTGAGATCCTCTCGATTGACATCGCCGAGGTGGATGTTGGCAAAAACATTGGCGCTCAATTGCGCACCGATCAGGCCGAGGCCGACAAACGCATCGCCCAAGCCAAAGCTGAAGAACGCCGTGCGATGGCCGTCGCAGTCGAACAAGAAATGCAGGCTCGAGTTCAGGAGATGCGGGCCAAAGTCGTCGAGGCTGAAGCCAGCGTACCGATGGCGCTGGCCGAGGCGTTCCGGGCGGGCAAAATGGGCGTGATGGATTACTACAACATGCAAAACTTGCAATCCGATACCGCCATGCGTGGTGCGATCAGCGAGAGCGCCAAACGCGACGCCAGTAAGTAGGGAAAATAGGTTCAGGAAACGGTGAAGCATGTTCAGCATTGACGACATCCTTGATTTTTTGCGCCGCAACCTGATCTTGGTTCTTGGTGTGCTCGTCTTCATCGTCAGGTCATATGGGCAGTACGTTGAGGCCAGCAAAAAGACGCAACTCGAGAATCAGCGCAAGCTCGAGGCGGCGCAGCGCCAAGAACGTGCCAGCGGTTTTGAAGGCTACCTCGAACGGACCAGCGCAACCAACCTTGATGATGGACGCGATGACTTCTCGCAAACTGGTCAACACAACGGCCCGCGCCCAGCAGCACAACGGGACACTCGAGGCTTCGATGACCTGGCCCGAGATTTGCAACAGGCACGAACGCAAACCAAACCCGCATCCGACCCGCAGGCAGAGCTGCGCCGACTGCTCGAGGAAAAAATGGGTCGCACACCGAAAACCGCCAGCACCTCAAGCCAAAGTACAGCAAACCAGAGCACCTCGAGCCAGACCGCAGCACCGAACATCGGTCGCCCCGGCTCCAAACCACGATCAGCAACCAAACGACCCGCCACCAGCAGCGCCTTCGAGCCGGACCGCACCGCCGCCAGCACTTTTAAGCCTTCAAGTGTCACCTCGCCCAACAGCCTCGAACAAAACCGGGTGATCGAAGCGAGTTTTGAACGCACCTTGAACAAAAGCAACCTCGAGCCGAAACCGCTCGACGCACCCAGAGCCCGAGGCATCTCCGGCACAACGTTCTCTTCGCAAGACGCGGTACGGGCCGTGATCTGGTCCGAGGTGCTGGGCGCACCAAAATCCCGCCGCCGATAAGCTTAAGGTCCGCTAAGCCATTGCACGCTTGAACACCCCACGACGATCTGACAGACTCCTGATACAACCCCTCGAGAATCACGTACAGGCTCGAGAAAGGCGGCAAGACACGAATACCAGATTTCCTCCAACCAAACCGGCCAGCAAAACGGTCTCGAACCCCAGCAGCGCCGTGATCCGCCTGAAAACACCTGCCGAAGCGCTCGCGTTGTTCGGCGAGAACGATCAGAACCTCAAACGATTGCGCAACCGCCTCGAAGCGAAAATCCTGGCTCGGGGCGACTCGATCCGCATTGAAGGCGAAGCCAGTCATGTCAAAATCGCTGAGGGACTGATTCGTGATCTGCTCGCCGTCGTGCGGCAGGGCGGTCAAGTGTCGCTCGAGGAAGTGGACCGGGGCGCGACCGTCACCAGCAACGGCGGAAGCTACCTCGAAGACATCTCCAGCCAAATGCCCAGCGATGGCGTGCTTGAGTTGCCCAAACGCTTGAAGCCCAAAACCAAAGGGCAAAAAGTGTACGTCGATGCGATCCTCTCGAGTGACATCACGTTTGGGATTGGTCCAGCGGGAACGGGCAAAAGTTTTTTGGCCGTCGCAATGGCAGTCGCGCACCTCAAAGCGAAAAAAGTCAAACGCATCATCCTGACCAGACCTGCCGTTGAAGCAGGAGAACGACTCGGATTTTTGCCCGGAGATTTGCAAGCCAAAATCGATCCATACTTGCGTCCGCTCTACGATGCGCTGTTCGATATGATCGATCCTGAACGTTTTGAAAGTTACCTCTCGAGTGGCACGATTGAAGTTGCACCGCTGGCCTTCATGCGCGGTAGAACCCTCAATGATGCGTTCGTGATCCTTGATGAAGCGCAAAACACCACACCAGAACAAATGAAAATGTTCCTAACCCGTATGGGATTCTCAAGCAAGGTTGTCGTGACCGGTGATGTGACCCAAGTCGATTTGCCAAAAAACATCACCAGTGGTCTCGAGGAGGCACGGCGTTTGTTGGGCGGCATTGAAGGGATTGAGTTCGTGAAGTTTGACGAGACGGACGTGGTGCGTCACCCCTTGGTGGCGCGAATCGTCAAGGCGTATGAAACACACGAGGAAGCGAAACAAAATGGTGGGTACGCTCGAGGAAATTCGACCCGCGAGAAACCAGTTCCGGTTCCGATAGACACTTCAGAAACTGAATAGCACTTCGTTAATTCGACTCGAGAATCAGAAGACCGCTAAATCCATTTTGGATTTTGGCGGTCGAAACTTTTTGGCTCGAGGTTTATTTGAACATCGAGGAAATGCTCTCGCCGGTGTGAATGCGGTGAATCGCCTCGGCGAAAATCGGTGCGACCGTCACGATCTTCAGCTTATCGGTCTGAGACGTTTTCTCTGGACCAATCAGCACGGTGTCCGTAGAGATCATCTCAACGATATCCAAGCCCTTGATTCGTTCAACGGCAGGACCGGCGTAAACACCATGCGAAACCGCGACATAAACCGCTTTGGCCCCGGCGTTCTTGATCACATCGACCGCCTCAACCAAGGTTCCAGCGGTTGAAACCTCATCGTCCACGATCAGCACGGTTTTGCCTTTGACATCGCCGATCAAGCCTCGAGATTCAACTTTGGTGTCCGAAACGCGACGCTTGTCAATAAACGCCAAACCGGTGTCGAGCCGTCCGGCGAAGCTCGAGGCGCGTTTGATGTCACCGGCATCTGGGGCGAGCACGACGGTATCCTCAAGTGTGTTGAGGTGCGTGGCGAAATAATTGGCGAGCACCACCTCGGCGGTCAGGTGATCGACTGGAATCTTAAAAAAGCCGTGGACCTGTGGCGAGTGCAAGGTCATGGTCAGCACGCGGTCAGCACCGGCGGTTTGCAACATGTCGGCAACGACTCGAGCGGCAATCGGGATGCGGGCCTCGTCTTTTTTGTCGCTGCGGGCATACGAAAAGTACGGAATCACAGCGGTCACGCGGGCGGCGCTCGAGGTTTTGGCGGCATCGATCATCAACAGCAATTCCATGATGCTGTCCGAAACGTTGAACTCGCCATTTGCAGACAGCGATTGCACAATAAAAATATCGCCTTCGCGCAGGCTCTCTTTAAATTTCACCTGTAAATTGTCGTTCGAGAAACGCTGGGTTTCGGACTGTCCAAGCGGAATCCCCAATTCTTTGCAGATGGCGTGTGCGAGGTCGGGGTTGCTCTTGCCTGTGAACACTTTCAGTGGACGGTCCATCATGCCTCCGGCAGTTTCAAGAAAATTGCCCGATTTCCGGGCCGCCAGAAGCATACCCTCGAGTCGTCACATGAGCAAACCTTTGACGAGCCTGCCCCGAATGCAATGGCTCAAGGTTCAGCCAATAATGCGACGACGCACGCTGGCGCTGATGAAATCAAGGATGTTGACCATCACGATCACGGCAAGCACCGCGACGGACATCTGCTCGTACTTGCCTGAACGCATGGTTTCTTGGATCAAGAAGCCGATGCCGCCCGCACCGACAAAACCGAGGATGATCGAGACGCGAAAGTTGATCTCGAAACGGTACAGCGTGTAACTGACGAACAACGGCAGCACTTGCGGCAGCACCGCCCAACGAACCACGCTGGTTCCTGGCGCTCCGGCTGCCTCGAGCGCCTCGAGTGGACCTTTGTCGGTGTTTTCAATGGCTTCAGAGTAAAGTTTACCGAGGTCTGCCATCGAGTGAATCGCCATAGCCAACACACCGGCGAGCGGCCCGAGCCCGACGGCGGAAACGAAGACGAGCGCGATGATCAGGGTGTCCACGCCGCGATCCACATTGAAGAAGACTCTCGTGAAAATGTAGGCGATTCGTCCGATCATGCTTTTTTGCGTCAGGTTTCGCGCGGCAAGTAAAGATGTTGGTACGGCCAGAATTGCCGCTAGCGCCGTGCCAATCATGGCGGTGGCAACCGTGATCGTCAGGGCTTTGAGCACATCGGAGAGCACCGCTTGAAAATCTGGCGGGCTCGAGCGACCGAGAAAGTCTTGAATGAACGGCCAGCCTTTGATGAACCGTCCAAGGTCGAATTCAACGGCGTTGAAGCCAAATGCGAGCGTGGCGAGGACCGTGGCGAGCACGGCTCCACCCGTCAAATCGCTTTTCTCCAGCGCGTTGCGGCGAACCAAGAGCGTACCGCCGCCCGCTGTGAGCAGCACTCCAAACAACAGCCAAGCGCCAAAACCATAAGCTGGTCGTTGCGGGAAAACACGTCGAATCTCGGCGTTGCTCGAGGCGCGACCGATTCTGTAATTGACTGGCAGTTGGTCAACAGTTTGAATCGCTTGCAACGGCTCGAGCAATTGACTTTCATCGGTCACACCGAATTCGGCGCGTTGTTGAACGAGTTGCCGAATCTTGTCCTCGAGTTCTCGGGTTTCGGCTTCGGGCAGGGTTGCGGTTCTGGCCTTTACAAGCGCGGTCCATTCAACGTTGATCCTGGTGCGTTCCTTGTTGTTGAAATCCAAGTCATCGTTCCAGTCTTTGACGACCAGTGCCAAATTTTCGCTCGAAGGCGAACCGACGGTTTTGTAATAGCCGCGCAGGGCATCGAAGGTGGTTTCGGCACTCGGACTAAAGAGGTAAAACCCAAACATCACGGCAAGCACGGCACTGGCAGATTGCACGATGAGCTGCCAGGGTTTCGGGTAGTTTAAGCAGAGAAAAAAAGCGACCGCAAAAGCACCGACTGGAATCAATAACTCGAGCACTCCGGGCATTCCGGCAACGGTGAGGATCCGTTGAGGTTGGGCAGCGCTGAGGATGCTTGTGCCAATCGCGACCACACCGAGCACGAGTGCGAACCAAGCGATGCGAGAACCAGGCGAGGCTCGAGCTTGAATAAGGATCGAAACCAATAGGATCACAGCCAGAATCGGTACGAGCCACAACCAGGGCATTGCGTTCGAGAACGCGATTGGCGTTGGTGTGATCGTGTGCCTCGAGAATGCGCCGGTCAAGGTCATCCAGGGCAGCATCAGGAAGGTCACGATCAGGCCGCTCGCACCCGCCACGATCAAACGCCTGGCCGAACCTCGAGCCAAGATGGTCACGAGTGCGATCATCACGCCAAGAATTACGTAGGTTTGAATCATAGATCTGCCACGCTTCCAGCGTAGATGCGATCAATCTCAGAATCGGTCAATTGCGCGGGCGGGCCATCAAACACAACCCGGCCTTTGTTGAAGCCAATGATGCGTTTCGCGTATTGCATCGCCAACTCGAGCACGTGAATGTTCACAATCACGGTGATGCGATCGCGGGTGAAGCCTTGCAGCAAATCCATGATCACGGTGGAAAGTTTCGGGTCGATGCTGGCGGTCGGTTCATCGGCCAGCACCAAACGCGGTTCTTGCACGAAGGCTCGAGCAATGGCAACCCGTTGTTTCTGCCCGCCAGAGAGGTTGCTGGCTCGGGTATCGATTTTGTCGGTCAAGCCGACACGGGCAATTGCTGCTCGAGCCAAGGCTTGATCTGCGTCCGAGTACAACCCGAGCACACCGGGCAATCGCCCGTAATACCCAAGCCGTCCGGCCAGCACGTTCTCGAGCGCGGTCAGTTGTTCTGAGAGATTGAACTGCTGAAAGATGAAGCCGACCTTGCGCCGCAACTCGCGCAGTTCCCGACCTTGCGCCTTGGCGATGTCGCGTCCATCCAATAAAATCTGGCCCGATGTCGGATCATTCAGGCGATTCAGGCAGCGAATGAACGTGCTCTTACCCGCACCAGACAAACCGATTACCGCAATGAATTCGCCATCCTGAATCGACAGGCTGACATCATCAAGGGCTCGAGTTCCGTCTGGGAAAATCTTGGAAAGGTTTTGGACTTCAATCATCGTGGATTCCGAATCTCAATCTTCACGAAATCGAAACAGGGCTCGAGTTCAGCCAACCTCGAGCCCTGAAATCTCTAAACGGTTTACTTCTTGTACTTGTTCGCGTCGCGCACGATGTCGTAATCGCTGTCCTTGGCTGGCACCAGGTAGTTGATGCGGTACAGGTCGGTCAGCATCTTGCGGGTCTCGGGTTTGTACTTCATGGCGATCAGGGCATTCACGACCTCGGTCACGGTGTCCTTGCACGAGGCGTTGAAACCGCGACGCACCGAAACGGTGTCGCCCGGAATCGGTTTGGAGTACGTGATGACGCGGATTTTCTTCCAGTCGGGTTCTTTAAGGTACTGCGTCCAAGCACCCGACGTGCCCTTCGTGTTGTTGGCAAACGTCGCGCCGACATCAACGCTGCCGTTCAAAACCGCGAGCACCACCGCGTCGTGACCTCCGGCGAAGACCTCCTTGCCGAAGAATTTATCGGGATCGAACTTGTTTTGCGCCAAGGTTGCGCGGGGGAACAGGTATCCGGCGGCGGAGTTCGGATCGACCCAGGCGACGCTCGCTCCGGTCAGGTCCTCGAGCTTGCGGAATTTGCTGTCGGCCTTGACGATGAAGGCGCTCCAGTAGAACGGTCCAGCCTCACGCGAGGATTTCAGCAGGACATCGGCGATGCCTTCTTTGCTGGCATCCACGTAACCGCTTGGGTTCAACCAGGCAAAATCGAGTTGGCCCGAGCGCATCGCCTCGAGCAGACCGCGGTAATCCTGGGCGACGGTGGCTTTGAATTCGACACCACGCACGGTTTCCTCGAGGTAATTCGTGATCGGTTTGGCGCTGGTCAGGACTTTGGTGGCATCCTGTGCCGGGTTGAATCCCATGCGAATGGTTTTGCAGCTTTCGGCGGCCAGTGCGCTCTGGTTGCCGACGCTCGAGACAATGGCGCTTGCCGCGAACGCTCCGAGTGTGATGCTTGCGAGAACTTTTTTCATGACCCCTCCGAACAGGTTGTGATGGCTCGAGAACCATGCGGTTCCCCTTGCGCGGAAGTATACGGGGATGCCGAGAAATTGTCATCTGGCAGCGAATAGTGAATTCGGAGAGGTTGCGAAGATCACGGATTCAGCATCACACGAAAAATCCAAGCAGAGCCTGGAGTGTTTGCTCTGGCAGTTCCTCAGCAAGATAATGGCCGCCGGGTAAAGCCTTTCCGCGCACGTCTTCGGCCACTTCCTTCCAATCCTCGAGCGGGTGAAAACACTTTTCGATGGCTCCGTTCTTGCCCCACAACGCGAGGAGCGGCATCATCAATTTGCGACCAGCTTTTCGATCTGCTCGGTCATGCTCGAGGTCGATGCTGGCGGCAGCACGGTAGTCCTCGCAACTGGCGTGAATCATCTCGGGTGTGAAAGACAAGCGGTAAGACTCGAGGGCTTCCGGCGTGAACGGGCCCATGCCAGCACTGCCGCTGCTGATCTTGTGGTCCAGGTACGCGATGGGATTATTCGAGATCAGGTTTTCGGGATACGGGTACGGTTGGATCAGGAAAAACCAGTGGTAGTAGACGGTGGCGAAGGCCATGTTGGTTTGTTCGTACATCCTCAACGTTGGTGAAATGTCGAGCACTGCTAGTTTCTCAACGCTTCCAGGAAAATCCATCGCCAGCCGGTGCGCGACTCGAGCGCCACGGTCATGACCGCACAAATTGAACTTTTCAAATCCGAGTTGGCGCATGACTTCGACTTGATCGGCGGCCATTTCGCGCTTGCTGTAGTTGCTGTGATCAGGCAAGCCAGCCGGTTTGCTCGAGCGTCCATAACCGCGCAAGTCGGTGGCAACAAGCGTGAAATGCTCGGCCAGTTGTGGCGCGATTTTGTGCCAGATCGCGTGCGTCTGCGGGTAGCCGTGCAGGAGCAGCAATGCTGGACCACTTCCACCAATCACACCATGAATCTCGAGGCCATTCTCGAGTTTGAAATTGTGTCGCGTTAATCCCTCGAACAAATTGTCCTCCGAATGATTTATCGAGCGCCAACCAACGCCACGTTTGGACTGGCCTCCAGCCATGCCAAGGCACTTCGCAAATGTTGGCGCATTGTCACTCCCGCTCGAGTTGCATCTCCGGCCCGCACCGCCTCGAAGAGAAGCACGTGTTCAGCTCGAGCTTGCACGACACGGTTTGGATCAGAATTGTGGGCGCGTTGCAAAAACGGCGAGGACAGGTTGACGAGTTCAACGATCAATTGCTCAAGCAGCGGGTTGTGTCCAGCCTGTGCGAGCGTGCGGTGAAAGCGTTCGTTTTCGATGCCGCCCAAACTCGGTTCGGTCGCCTCACGGACAGCGGCCTCGAGCAAGAGCAGGTCTTCTCGGGTTCGGCGTTGACAGGCGAGTTCGACGGCTTGAACCTCGAGGATTTCGCGCAGTTCCCAAAGGTGCATTGGCCCAAATTCGTTCGGGTTGAGGCGGCGCACCCGCATGAACAGAAGTTCGATGGGCAATTCGGCGACGAACGCGCCTTTGCCCTGATAGACCTCGATGACACCCAAGGTCTTGAGTTTTGAGAGCGCCTCGCGCACCACGGTTCGGGCCACGCCGAAATGCGCTGCGAGTTCCGGTTCGCTCGGCAAGCGATCCCCCGGTTTAAGTTGCCGTTCGGTGATCCATTCGCCGAGCCGTTCCGCAACGATCTCACCGAGTCGTTGGCGGTCGAGCGGTTGTCGGGATTGTCCTGTCAAAAGCATGACGGCTCCAAAAAGCGCGTGAGACTCGAGGGCTTTGGGCGATTCGACTTACTGGACGCGGATCACTTGACGAACGGAACAAATGCATCCTATCATCAGGTTGTCAGACAAGTGAAGGGGTTGCGCAACGAACTTGGAATTCCCAAGGTCCGAAATCGGGTCAAGCCCGGTCTCGAGCGCAATACGAGGAGGCATACATGCGAACATCACTCGCCGTTGCATTTGGGATCGTGACCGTCGGTGTCGCGGTCGTTGGCAATACAACCGCCCAACAGGGTCCGATCAAGATCGGTGTGATCACCACACTGACGGGTCGTTTGGCTGAGTTCGGCAAGCAACAGAAGGCGGGCTTTGAGGTCGCACTCAAGGAACTCAACTCCAAAGGCAGCCAAAAGTACGAGATGCTGCTCGAGGACAGTGCGAGCGATGTCAACAAAGGTTTGGCGGCAGCCGAGAAATTGGTTAATTCTGGTGTCGGCGTGATCTTGAACGAATACTCCTCGAGCATCGTCAAGGCGCAGGCGCAATACCTTTCACGGCAGAAAGTGCCGAACATTGTCGTCTCATCCTCGGATGAAAGCATCACCAAACCTGGATTGGATTACGTCTTCCGCGTCAATCCACCGACGGATGAATACGCAAAAATCTTGTATCAAGTCTTCGCCGACACCGGCATCAAATCGGTCGCAGTGCTGGCTGGTACGGGCGCGTTTGAAAAAAGTGTGCAAGCCAGTTCGGTCGAGCAAGCAAAAGCTCGAGGCATCGATATTGTTGCCAGTCAGAATTACGACAAGGGCCTGACGGATTTCCGTCCGATCCTGAATGGCTTCAAAGCCAAGATTCCAGACGCGGTTCTGCTGGTCGGCTACCAAGAGGATTCCGTCGCCGTGATGCGTCAATCCAAAGAGGTTGGTTTGAATCCGAAGCTCTTTGCCGGTGGCGCTGCCGGTTTCGCGTTGCCCGATTTCATCAAAGGCTCTGGCCCTGCCAGCGAATTTGTTGTGACCGCAACCGCTTGGGTTCCCGAAATGAAAACACCTGGCAACAAGAATTTGTTCGTCCGTTTGGTCAATGCCCTCGGCGGCAAGGAACCCACGTACCACGCTGCGCAAGCCTACGCCGCGATGCTGGTGGCTGGTGACGCGATCAAACGTGCCGGTGGCAACGGAACCGACCGTGAAGCGATCAACAAGGCATTGCAAGCCACAGATTTGAAGACCAGTTACGCACCGGTGAAGTTCGAGAACTACGAAGGCTACCGCAACCAGAACCGCATCCCGATGGTCGCCGAGCAGGTGCAAAAAGTGAACGGCAAACTGACCTTCGTGCCGGTTTACCCAACCAGCCTGTTCGACGGTAAGCTGCTGTTCCCAACGCCAACCTGGGACAAGCGGTAACGACTCAAGCATTCACGGCGGAGGGAGAAACCTCCCTCCGCCAATTCAAAAATTCAGATTCACAAATCACCTCGAGCGTAGACAAGCGCTCATCTGAAATCCATTTTCAAATCAGCCCAAGCTCGAGGCTCGGAAGGAAGCGCATGGAAATCATCTCGCAAGGTTCGCAAGGACTGATCGATGGACTGTTGACCGGCGGCGTTTACGCCATGATCGGCGCGGGCATGAGCCTGATTTTTGGTGTGATGCGTGTCGTCAATTTCGGTCACGGTGACTTCGTGATCCTGGGTATGTACGCTGCGTTCGCAGCGAATCAATACTTGCAACTCGATCCTTACATCAGCCTGTTGATCGTGCTGCCGCTCGCGTTCGGATTCGGATTTTTGATCCATCGCTACTTGCTCTCGAGGCTTCTGGGCGCGAACGAACAGACCACGAAACTCGCCACGCTCGGGATTGGTTTGATCGTCACGAATTTAATCCTGTTGCAATTCGGTAGCGAATCCAAAACCGTCTTCACCGAGTACGCCACAAACGCCTGGGTCTTTAAACTCGCGGGCCTCGAGTTGCGCATCAGTGAAGTTCGGTTCTACGCGGTCATCATCACGGCAGCAATCATTTTTGGCCTAAACGCCATGTTGTACCGAACCGAATTGGGCCGAGCGATCCGCGCCACGGCACAGAACCGGATCGGTGCAGAGTTGCAGGGCGTGGACACCAAACGGGTCTATGCGATTGTTTACGGCATCGGTGTGTTGCTCGCCGCCGCCGCCGGAGTCTTGCTGCTTCCGTTGCTGTCCGCCACACCGACACTGGGTTCGACCTTCACCAACAAATCCTTCGTCGTCACCGTGCTCGGAGGACTCGGCAGCCTGCCCGGAGCCATCGGTGGTGGCCTGATCCTCGGTGTGGTCGAAAGCCTCGGCTCGAGTCTGTTTCCGTTGTGGAACAACCATTTCGGCGCGAATTACCGCGACGCTTACGGTCTGGTGATCTTCCTTGTGGTGCTGCTCTTGCGTCCAGAGGGCCTGTTCGGAAAGACGGTCAAACGTGTCTGATCCAGTCTCAAACTCGAGCGCCACTGAACAGACCAACATTGAGCAGGCCAAGATCGCGCAGGCCGTCCTCGAGCCAGCACCCGGAATCCCTCCATTGGTGTTGCTGGCTGGAGTCGTCGCAGTGCTGGCGCTCTATCCATTCATCTTCGGGCAATTCATGAACTTCGGCGTGTCCACACTCTTGTTCGCTGGCTTCGCACTCGCCTGGGACATTCTGGGCGGTTGGACCGGTCAAAACAGTTTGGGCAATGCGGTCTTCGTCGGCATCGGTGCGTATGCCGTCGCCATCCTGGTCGAGAACGGTCTCGGGCCGTGGCTTGGCATTTTGGTTGGCATGATCGTTTCGGTGGCGATTGCCTGGGCTTGGGGTTCGATGACCTTTCGCTTGCGCGGCTCGTACTTCACGCTTTCAACCATTGCCGTCGCCGAGATCATTCGCCTGATTGCCCTGAACGAAGACTGGTTGACCAGCGGCGCGGAAGGAAAAAACCTCTCGGGCCTGCCAAGTCTGTTCGGCTTGGACCTCTTTGACCGTCGCGTTGAATATTTCCTCGTGCTCGCCTTCGTAACAGGAATGCTGATCTTCGGGCATTGGCTCAAAGGCTCGAGGTTGGGGTACTACCTGCGTGCCGTGCGCGAAGACGAGGATGGCGCGATGGCGTTGGGCATCAATCCGACTCGAGCGAAACTGACGGCCTTCATGCTGGTCGGGGCGTTCACGGCCATTGGCGGATCGTTGTACATCATCTTTCTTGGACGGATTGATCCGGACACGGCGCTGGTGGTTCCGGTTTCAATTCAGATCGCCCTCCTCGCCATCATCGGAGGTCGTGGCACGATTTACGGCCCGCTTGTTGGCGCACTGCTGATCGCCATTCCGAGCGAAATTTTTCGCAGCCAACTGCGCGAGGCAAACCTGCTGGTCTACGGCATCCTGATCGTGACGGTCATCATCTTCCTGCCCAAAGGCATTGTCGGAGCCCTCGAGGAACGACTATACCGTCGCCATCATCCTCTTGAAGAGAAGAAATCATGACAGGTCAATCCACAGGGCAATACACTGGCAATCCCCTGCTCGAGGCTCGAGGCATCAACGTGCAATTTGGTGGTGTGAAGGCCGTGCATGACCTGAGCTTGAGTTTGTACCGTGGCGAGATTGTGGGTCTGATCGGACCGAACGGGGCGGGCAAAACGACATTGTTCAATGCACTGACCGGATTCGTACCAAATACCGGAACCGTCTTGCTCGAGGGCAAAGACATCAGCGATGCGCAACCCTATGACCTGCCGCGACTGGGCATCGCGCGAACCTTTCAAGTTGAACGTCCATTCGAGGATTTGACCGTGCTCGAGAACGTCATGATCTCGAGTTTCTTGCGCCACCCGAACGCGAAAGATGCCCGCAATCACGCAGCGAATGCACTCGAGAAAGTTGGGTTGATCGACCGGGCGCGACAGAAATGTAGCGAGTTAAACCTCGCTCGCAGGCGCAGATTAGAGATTGGCAAGGCACTCGCCCTCGAGCCGAAAGTTTTGTTCTTGGACGAAGTGATCGCCGGTCTGAACCCGCCCGCCCAGGCCGAGATGATCGGGTTTGTGCGTCAACTCGCGCAATCTGGAATCGGCATCATCATGGTTGAACACATCATGCGAGTGATCATGACGCTTTCGGACCGCGTGATCTGCATGGCCTTCGGCGAGAAAATCGCGGAGGGCACACCGCAGGAAGTCTCGGTCAATCCTGCCGTCTTGGATGCGTACCTCGGAGGGATTGACGATGACTGAACTCGCGTTAGCAAAGAGCGGGCAAGCGATTCTCGAGGTCAAGGATTTGGACATCGCTTATGGCGACGTGCAAGTGGTGTTCGACATGAACATGCACATCATGCCGCAAGAACTCGTCGGACTGGTCGGCGGCAACGGCAGCGGCAAAAGCACAATTTTGCGTGTGGTCTCGGGAATGCTAAAACCGAAATCTGGACAGGTTCTGCTCGAGGGGCACGAGATCGGTGGCGTGTCACCGCACGAATTGACCAACCTCGGCGTGGCGCACGTGCCGATGGGTCGGCAACTTTTTCCGGCGATGAGCGTCGAGGAAAACCTTGAGATGGGTGCGTTTTTGCCGCGCACCAAACCGGGCAAAAAGGCCAACCTCGAGAAAGTGTATGACTTTTTTCCACGCTTGCTCGAGAAGCGCAAATTGTTTGCCGGGTCGCTCTCTGGCGGTGAACAGCAGATGATCGCCATTGGTCGCGCATTGATGAGCGAACCCAAATTGCTGCTGATGGACGAACCGAGTTTGGGCCTCGCGCCAAAAGTCGTTAAAGAAGTCATGGGTGTCATCAACAGCTTGCGATTGCTGAACCTGACCGTGCTGCTGGTCGAACAGAACGTGCGGCAAGTCCTGAAGGTCACGGATCGCGCCTACGTCCTCGAGCACGGCAAGTTGGTGATTGAAGGCGAGAGCAAAAGCCTGCTCGAGAACCCGGAAGTCAAACGCGCTTACCTCGGGATTTGAGTGGGGCATCTGAAGGTTGGAACGTCTGGCTCGAGAACCGCGTATCCTATGAGGTATGAATTCTCGAGCCATCGTTCCTTTGATCGTTGTGGCGATTGTCGCCTGGTTTTTGTACTCGCGCTATCAGCAGGGGCGTTTGCCGTTGCCTGGACTGCCAGATCAACCGGTCGTGACCGAACCGGCAACCGTCGATCCGAACACCACGAATCCGCCCGCCGCAGTGGACCCAGCCGCAACAGATCCAACCCCGCCATCGGTTGACCTGACCGATCCACTCTCGGGTCTGCCAACGGCCACCGCGACAGCCTTGCAGGGCGTGCGTGATGCCAGCCCATCGCAGGCGATTGTGCTTGCCGATTCGTGGTTGAGCAAACGCCCAACCGATGCGCTATTTGCCATTGAAAAATCGAATGCTGTTTCAAAACTCCTGAACAAACCCACCTTCGAGCTTGGCTTCAGCGGGCCGCTGTCCGGGCCGCTGAAGCAAGTTGGTGAGGCGTTCTTGCAGGGCGCGAACATGGCGGTACAGGAGGCGAATCAGGCGGGTGGAATTTCCGGGAAGCGCATCGACATCACGGTTTTAAACGACGGTGGCGACAAGGCTCAAGCGATTGAGGTCGCCTCGAAACTCCTTGGCGGCAATGCCCTCGGCGTGATCGGGCCATACTCCTCGAGCACCACCCTGGCCTCGAGCGAGATTTACAACCAGGGTTTACCGATCATTGCGCCCGCCGCGACCAACCCGAAAGTCTCGAGTGCGGGACCTTATATTTTTCGGGTCGCCCCAAGCGATCTCGAGCAGGGAAGCGCAATGGCGCGGCTGGTGAAGGCCCGAGGTCACAAGGCAGTCGCAGTTTTGTTTGACGAGAACGATGCGTATTCGAAGGGTCTGGCCGATGCCTTCAGCGCCGAGGGTGAACGCCTTGGGCTTCAGGTCGCACCGATCACCTTTACGTTGAATGCCTACACGACGGCGGCGGTTGGCAATTATGCGGTCGATTCGATTTTCGTTTCTGGTTACACACCAGATGTGGCCGCCGTTGCCAAACTCGAGAGCCTGCAACCGCGTGAAATTTTCGCGGGCGATGGCGCTTACGGTCAGGATTTGATCGCTCAGGGCGGCGAGAGCGTCAATGGCGTGATCGTCTCGAGTTTCTGGCACGCAACCTTGGACGATGCAAACTCGAAGACGTTCACCAAACGCTTTCAGGCCCGTTATGGCGGTGGCACGCCGAATGCGAACGCGATGCAGGCGTATGACGCGACCCGGACCATGCTCGAGGCGATCAAACGCGCGAGGATTGGCAGCAAAGATCTTCCTGTCGCTGAGGCTCGGGCCGCGATCAAAACGGCGCTCGAGTCGTTTCGCAGCAAACCCGGAGTCGGCGTGACCGCGCCGGTTAAATTTGATGCGAACGGTGACGTGATCGGCAGGCCATTCGTGGCGATTCAAGTCAAGGAAGGTAAATTTGTCGCCATCGGTTTAGCGAAATAAAGCAAAAATAGGTCAGAATGCGGTCATGAACAACACCCAAAGCCTTTCCCAACCATTGCGAGGTCGTTTATGAATGCTCGAGCGTTGATTCCCCTGATCGTGGTGGCCCTAGCCGCCTTCTTCGGCTACTCGCAGTACCAGTCTTGCGCGATCACACTGCCCGGATTGCCAGAACCAGCGCAGTGTCGGGTCACGCCGGGAACGCAAACGACCAATCAGCCAACCACACCCGATCCAACCCCTACAACCCCAAGCACCCCGACGATACCCAATCCGACACCGACAACCCCAAGCACCACACCGACTGCACCCTCGAGCCCGCCAGCCACAGGCGGTTACATCGAGGCGAGTCTGACCAAAGCCAGCACCAATCCAGCCGAGAACCTTCGCCCCGATCGCGCCGTGATCTTCGAGGCGTTCAACAACAAAAACTACCCCGAAACGCTCTCACTTGCGGGAGCCTGGTTGAACGCCCGACCGACCGATGCGCTCATCGCGCTGGTGCGATCCAATGCGCTGGCCCGACAGATCAACCAACCGGTCATCACCATCGGCCTGAGCGTGCCAACCTCCGGCAAAACTGTGCAGGCGGGTGAAGCCATTTTGCAGGGCGTGAACATGGCGGTCCAAGAGGCAAACCAGGCCGGAGGCATTCGCAACAAGCGCGTGGTCGTCGAAATCCTCAACGATCAAAACGACCGCTCACTCGCGGTCCAGGCCGCCTCGAGCCTGATGGGAAATGCCAACGTCCTCGGTGTGATCGGTCCGGTTAACTCAAGCGCCGCCCTCGCCGCCGCCGACATTTACAACACCGGTTTGATCCACATTGCGCCCGCCGCCGTGAACGATCAACTCGGCAGCGTTGGACCTTGGACGTACCGGCTCTTCCCGACCGCAAACACGCAGGGCAAGGCGCTCGCCAAGATTGCCAAGGCTCGAGGGCTGACGCGAATTCCCGTGTACTTCGACTCGAAGGACGCTTACTCCAAAGGTCTGGCCGATGCATTCGTGCGCGATGCCGCAACACAAAACATCAGTGCCGTGCCGTTTGAATTCCCCAAAGATGGCCTGCCAGATCAGGCCGGGATGGATGTTTTCGCCGATTCGCCCGCGCCGGATGGCGTGTTCATTTCTGGTACGCATTTGGATGTCGCCCGAATCGCCAAATCCCTGAGCGAGGCGGGCCACAAGGTTCCACTGCTGACCGGCAGCGCCGCGTACAGCCAGGAACTCTTGACCGTTGGAGGTGCAGCCGTTGAGGGTCTGACGATGCTCACCACCTTCCACGCCTCGATTGACCTCGAGAATTCAAAGGCGTTCACCAAAACATTTCAGGCGCGTTACGGTGGCGGTACTCCGAACGCTCGCGCTGCACAGGCTTACGATTCGACTCGGGCCTTGCTCGAGGCGATCAAACGCGCCAAGACGGTGGATCGTGCCGGGGTCAGAACCGCACTCGAGGGTTTCGCGGCGAATCCACCTGCCGGTGTCACCTCGAAGTTGGTGTTTAACAAGGGTGGCATTGTTGGCAGGCCGCTGGTCATCATTGAGGTCAAAAATGGAAAACTCGTGGCGACCGGAACCGCCCAGTAGAAAATGGATGAAATCCGTGTAGACTGACATTGATTTGAGGCTCGGGCAATCCGCCAATTCTCGAGCCTCGAATTGCTGTTTGGAGACGCTGCCGAAGAAATCAGACCGAGCGGCCCGAGTCACGTTTCAACAGTTTGCCCAAGCGTTCGCGCACTCCGGGTTCTGATTTTTGGTTCTCGAAGACTTCACGGGCGGATTCCAAGCTCGAGCCTTCAATGAAGTGATGGATTGCCGCCTGACCAATCGCATAGACGATGACCGCGACGGTTGGCGCGGCGACCGCCGCCATGACGAAGCCAACGCCGAAGAGTTTTAAAAGCGGAATGAACATCGCCACCAGCGGCCCCGGCCCAAAGACACCGAGCCGTTTGAGGAAGGCGATAGGCGTTTTGTTGTCGATCTCCTGCCCCATTCCAATCCGGGCAATCACTGAAACCATCGCTAAAATCAGGCAACCAACCAAGAACGCATCCAATCCAGCCGGTGAGAGCGCACAGCCTCCCGCCGCGAGCGAAATGCGTGTAATCAAATCCTGTGAGGCTTTGGCCTTCACACCCTGTATCGCAACTGCGCCCGCAAAACTTTCTCGAGCCGATTCTGGCAGGCACTCGAGCATGGTTTCGGCCAATTGGGAGATATTGTACGAACGGTCTCGTAGATCGTTCCAGTCGGCACAGACGGGAATCACTCGGGCCTGCCCAACCTCTTTGCCGACAAACAAGACTTCACGGTACGCCTCAAGCCGGTCACGCAGGATGGCGCGAATGCCGAATTCCTTGCGGGCTCTCAGGCTGGGCAGCACGCTCGAGTCGGCATCTGGAATGCCCGAGATGCCACTCAAATTCAGGTCATACGGTGGTGACCATTCTTCGGCTGGTCCGACCAGATCAATCTTTGTCACGGCGAGGATCACCGGCAACTCGCTTTTGTGCTGCCGACGGTGCGCTCCGGTCAACGCCTTCAAAAACTGCACGTCCTCGTCCACGTAAGCACGCTCGAGGGCCGGAACGACAAAGACGATCACGTCCGGCGGGCGGTTCACGACCTGGGCTATCGCCTCGTAGTACGCCCTGTCGCCGCCGTGGTCGCCCACGCCTCGAGAATCAACAATCTCGAGTTTCCAGCCATCACGGTTGAACTCATAGGCGTTCGCATCCATCGTCACGGCGGCGGCCTCACCGGTCGCGGCCTCATGCCGTCCGAGGAGGGCGTTAATCAGTGATGACTTGCCCGCACCGGTCCGACCGTAAAACGCCACCCGTGGCGGCTCGAGGTCTTTGGCGATCACATCCAAGCTGCGTTTGATGCTCGGGCCAACCAACGGGCGCATCCAGGCGGGCAGGTCCAGCCGTTCGAGGGCGGCACGCACATCCTCGAGTTCTGCGTTGCGGGACGGCTCGGCATTCATTGCGTTTAGACTGCCGGTCTAGAGGGCTTTTCGCAAGGGCCAAGAAGTCACGGGTCATGGGAGATGGCTCAGGCTCGAGTGATTCAGACGCGAACGGTGACTCGAGCACCCTCATCGAGCAGGTGAACGGTGTCGATGAAACGCACAACTCGGGTTTTGAACCCCATCGCAATCGTATGGGTTCTTGCGCCGTTGCCAAAGATTCGCACGCCTTGCAGCAGGTCGCCATCGGTGATGCCGGTTGCAGAAAACACCATTTCCTCTCCAGGCGCGAGGTCGTTCGTGGCGTAAATCCGGCTGGGGTCCACGCCCATCGATTTGCAACGCTCGAGTTCGGCCTGATCTGCGGGGAGGAACTTGCCCTGGATTTCCCCACCCAGGCATTTCATGGCGGCGGCGGTAATCACGCCTTCTGGTGCGCCACCCGAACCCATCAGGGCGTGAACACCTGTGCCACGAACCGCAACGGCGAGTGCTGCGATCACGTCGCCATCACCGATCAGTTTGACTCGAGCACCGGCGCGACGGATTTCTTTGATCAAATTCTCGTGGCGTTCACGGTCAAGCACCACGATCACCAAGTCTTCCACGTCACGGTCAAGGCTCGAGGCGATGGCTTTGAGGTTGGCTTCAACGGGCCAGTCCAGGCTGACACGCCCGACAGCGGGAGGCCCAACCACGAGTTTTTCCATGTACATGTCCGGCGCACCCAAGAGCCCGCCGCGTTCGCTCATGGCGATCACAGCCACACCGTTCGGCAAGCCTCGAGCCGTGACGGTCGTACCTTCGACCGGATCAACTGCGATGTCCACCGGAAATGCACCCTCGCCTCGAGCGCCGAGTTCCTCGCCGATGAACAACATTGGGGCCTCGTCCATTTCGCCCTCGCCGATGACGACGCGACCGTGAATCTCGAGTTGATTCAAGACCTCGCGCATGGCCTCGGTTCCCGCGTCATCGACGGCGATCTTGTCACCCTTTCCAACCCAGCGGCTGGCGGCGAGTGCCGCAGCCTCCGTGACGCGAACAGTTTCGAGCACGAGGGCGCGTTCCATGTTCGCTTCTTTGCCTGAGGCGAGTTTCACGACGGTTTTTTTCTTCGGCATGACTCGAGTCTAACGTGCGTCAGAGATTTGACCTGTTCATGCTTGATGAACTGGGTTCAATCACAGGAAATGCAACCTCGAGCCCTATTGCTTGAGGAAGCCGAACGTTACGCCAAGCAGGTAGAAGTTCAGGCCAATGATCAGCAGGGCGATGCCCCAACCGATCACAGTGGTCAATGCGTTGTTGACAAACTCACCCATGATTGCGCGGTTCGCGGTGAACAGCAACAACGGGATCAATGCGAACGGAATGCCGAAGCTGAGCACGACCTGCGAGAGCACCAGCGTCGCCGTCGGATCGAGTCCGGCCAGGATCACCGCGAATGCCGGAACCATCGTGATCGCCCGCCTGATCCACAACGGAATACGAAAACCAATAAAGCCCTGCATGATCACCTGCCCACTCATCGTACCGACGGCGCTCGAGGACAGACCGCTCGAGAGCAACGCAATTCCGAAGGCGAAGGCGGCGGCCCCGCCCAGCAGGGGCGTGAGCGTCTTGTACGCTTCGGTAATTTCGCTGATCGGTTTGCCGACCGCAAAGAAGGTCGCGGCGGCGGCGATCAACATGCTCATATTGATCAGCATGGCGATGCTCATGGCAAGCAAAACATCGATCTGATTGAAACGCAACAACTTACGGGTTTCGATTGGGTTTGAGGTCAGAATGCGACCCTGGGTCAAAGCACTGTGCAGGTAGATGACGTGCGGCATGACCGTCGCACCGATGATACCGACCGCCAGGTACAGGCTCTCGCCACCCTGGAACTTGGGGATGAATCCGGTCAGCACGTCGGGTCCGGGCCGCGAGAGGAAAATCTGAATCACGTAAGCGCCAGCAATCACAAACACGAAGGCCGTGATCACTATTTCGATGGGCCGGAAACCTCGAGCCTGAAGGCCCAACAGCGCAAACGTGATGATCCCGGTCAGGACCGCACCGAACCACAATGGCACGCCGAACAGAAGCGTGAAGGCGAGGCTCGCGCCGAGAAATTCTGCCAGATCGGTCGCCATCGCCACCAGTTCGGCCTGAACCCAATACGCCCAGACGAGCGGTTTGGGAAACCGGTCCCGAATCACTTCCGGCAGGTTTTTGCCGGTGACAATCCCAAGGTTCGCCGAGAGCGTCTGAACCAGCATCGCCATCAGGCTGGCGAGCAGGATCACCCACAGGAGCAAATACCCAAATTTTGCGCCGCCAGCGATGTTGGTGGCGAAATTGCCGGGGTCCATGTAGGCGACGCTGGCGACGAAGGCTGGCCCGAGAAACGGCGTGAGGCGACGCAAACCTTTGCGGGCGCTGCGTCCAGCGAGAACTTCACTGGCTTGGGAGTTCATGCGTCGATCGAACGCACCGTGGATGATCTGTTCATGCTCAGCGATGGACATCACTACCTTTCAATCTTTACAAGTTTTCGAGCGGTCGATTGAGTTTTGTGGAATCAGCGGATTTTCGGATAAAACGCCTTTAACCCACCGCGTCTGTTGAACTCTTTTTCCAGCACCGCTTTGGTTTGAACGGGTTTCGATATCGGATCACCGGGGAATGTTCCGGCCACCACCTCGAGCGTATCGGCGTAGCCATCTTTGTCGCTGTCGGTGTTGACCGCAAGCGCGAGGTACAGCGCCTGTCCGATGTCACGCTTGGCTGCACCCTGGAATTCCGTGCGCACCCGTTGACCGAAAGCGTTCCAACTCGAGCCGCCGTAACTGTTCTGATGGCAGTATTGGCAGTTGGTTTTCACCATCGAAACCGTTTTCTCGAGCCGGTACTGAAATTTGAGTTGCACCAAAAAACTTGAACGGGCCTGAACCGAGGTCACGGTCAGCAACCCAACGGCGATCAGCAAAAATTGTTTGGCATTCAGCTTGTGATTCAGTCTGGAATTCATACGTCACTTCACCATGAAGGCCGTGAAATACATGATGCTCACGCCGGTCACGACCCCTGCCAGATTCGTCCAGTTGACCATTGGCAATCCCAGTTTGGCGGTGTCTTTTGCCACCAAACGACCGACCTCCCAGATTACTTGCAGGATCGCGCCGATGCCAATCGCCAGGAAGATGGTCGCCAGCATCGGGTTGAAGGCGAAACCGCCGGTCCAAACGCCGATCACGGCGGGAAATCCGGCCAAGAGTGCCAGTTGAATCCAGTTGCGCCAGCCCGGATTCTTGCGCACGACCGGCGCGGCGATACCAACGCCTTCGGTGATGTTGTGCAGCGTGAACCCCAGCACCAAAAACGTCCCGAGGGCCGCCTCGCCGAGCGCAAAGGCGGCTCCGATGGCGAGCCCTTCGCCGAGGTTGTGCAGTCCGATGCCCAGCGCGATTCGGTACGACAGGCCTAAGTTATCGGGTTCTGCGGTACTCGAGATTGGGCTCTCAGCGCTGCTCGAGATTGGGCTCGAGACGACAGGTTTTTTGGGTTTGTTGGTCATCGCCAGCAGCACCCCGAGCGACACGGCGGCGACCAGCAAAACCATCGGCGTGCCCTGCCAGAAGGCTGGAAGTTCGGCGGCGAACTCGAGCGCATCAAAGTACGTGCCTATCGCCAGGTACGCCAGCAACCCGATGGTCAGGCAGAGGATAAAGTTCATGGCTGCACGGCTGAGGTTGCGCATCCACGGATACCAGAGCATCCCCAGCGCCACGGGGATCACACCGACGTAAAAGCCGATCAGGGCGAAGCGCAAAAACAGGTTCAGATCGATTTTCGGGGCTTGAATCGCCACCGGGATATCACCGGCAAAAACCGTTCCAAGGCTGGTGATCAGTTGAATCGCATGCGCCTCCTCCTTAACCCACGGGTAAGGCACGGTGTACGTGGCGCGGCCCAAACGTGGAATGGTTGTGCTCGGGGTGACGCTGAATTGCCAGAAGGCATCATCGATCAGGACTTGCGGCACGGTGATCGTTTGCGGCCCGTCATTGATGACCTCAATTTTGATCACATCCGCTGCGGGCAGCGTGATGCGTTCAATTTTCAGGCT
>JANOWZ010000732.1:0-22319 GCA_031418155.1 Deinococcales bacterium | reverse complement strand
CGGACATCGCCAAACTGCCAAGCAAAGACGAACTGCGTTCGGAATTGCTCGGCGTGTTGCAAGCCCCAGGTTCCAACCTGGTCGGCGTGCTGGGCGCGAAACAACAAGAACTCGTCGGCTTCTTGGATGCCAAAGCTCAACAGGGTTGAGCGCAACAAAGGAGTGGTGAATCATGGCATTTGATAAGGCACGCATCGTTGAAGAGCTTTCTGGCGCAACCATCCTCGAGATCAAAGATTTGATCGATACCCTCAAAGACTGCTGGGGCGTCACCGCAGCCGTCGCCGTTGCAGCAGGCCCGGCAGCCGCAGGCCCAGCCGCAGTTGCCGAGGAACAAACCGAGTTCGATGTCGTCCTCAAAGACGCCGGAGCGAACAATATCAACGTCATCAAAGAAGTCCGCGCCATCACCGGCCTGGGCCTCAAGGAAGCCAAGGACCTCACCGAAGCCGGTGGTGTGGTCAAGGAAGCCGTCAACAAGGACGATGCCGAGAAGTTCAAGAAGCAATTGACCGACGCTGGCGCAACCGTCGAAGTCAAGTAAGACCCGAAATTTCAAGCTCGAGCCTCAGAATTCTGAGGCTCGAGCTTTTTGGATGGCTTGATTGGCTCGAGATCAAAAATGCAGGTTGAAGCCAGCGGCGAACGTTCCGAACGGCGCAAGGCTCGAGCTCGAGTACGTGTTGATGAGCACGCCGAATTGACCTTCGATGAAAATGCCTGATTGTCCCGGAAGCATGAACTCATAGCCGATCAATCCATGAATTTCGGGCGCGAATGCGACGGACGATCCGGTTCCCGTGATGCCTGTGGTGAACAGGACACCGGCACCTGCGCCAGCGTATGCGGCACTGCCATCCGCATTTCCGTTGAAGCGATACGTGGCATCCAGTGCGCCACGGTTGAGCAAACCCAGCAGGCTTTCCACCATACCGCGAAGCCCAAATCGGCCACTGCCATCATCGTCAAAGTCATAACCAAGCTGCACGCCAAAAACTGGGATGATCACAATGCTCTCGAGGCGAATCCCAAAGTACGATTCGGCATTGGCGGGGCTCGAGAAGGTGGCGATGCCCAGTGTGAGGGCCAGGGTGCAGAGGGTCCGTTTGAAGTTCATCTCAGCAGCGTACCCGAACTCGAGATGTCATCCCAGTCGTTATCCACATGCAATCAAATGCGGGCTCAATTTTACGGTTCCGCCCCAAGCGGACATTTGCGACTGTCCTTTTCGGTGCATGGTTTGCGAGCCAGCAGCGAGAACCCATACGAGGTCGCCTCGGTTTGCGGCTCGAGCGGAAAGGTGCTTAAGTACCAGTCGGAGACGAATGGCAACCAGCCGCGCTTTTTGGATTCTCGGAAGACGAACGCACCATCTTTGGGGACCAAGGTTTTGTCCATGACCAGCACCTTCAAGCCAGCCTTAAAGTTTTGTGCCAAGTATTTGAGTTGATACTGCGTGTACAGTTTGTCTCGAGGTGTGCCGGTGTTGAACCACCAGACGCTCTCGCCAATCGTGCCATCGACGCAGGTTTTGTACTCGGGAAACTTTCCAGCCAAGTCCGAGGCGTTGTTGACCACGATCTTGAAGCTCGGTACGCGGGCGCGGGCGAACTTGGCAATCTTGCAGGCGAGCTTGACAGCTTTGGCTTGGTTTTCTGTGCTCGAGCGGCCCGGATAGACCTTGTTCCAGTAGACATCCAGCACGTCCAACTCGACACCATCGAAACCTTGTTCGATCACGCGGTTGATCGTCTCGAGGATGATTGCGTTCCATTCTGGGGCATCCAAGAGCACGCGAAAATTGACTGGATGCCGTCGGTTTCGCTCGAGCACCCAAGTTGGTGGTCCGTTGCGGAAGACTTCATTGAAGTACCATTCGTGTTGTTGTGCCTCGCCGACATTGACGTAAGCGAGCAGCCACTTGTTGCGTTTGGCCCGTGTGACTTCGGCGTTCGTGTATGGCCTGCCGTGAGCGGCCAACCTCGAGATGATGCCAAGGTCAATGTTGGCATGCTCGATGCGGTCCAGTCGGGCGGGCATGGCACCGGTTTGCAAGCCCCAGGAACGCACGTTTTTCCAGGTGGGTTTGCTGCGTGCCTGTGGTTGCAGTGGGATTGGTGCGGTCGGTGGCAGGTTGCTGCCTGCGTTGCTGAAGTTGACGCTGAATCCCGCTTGGTTTGAAGAGGTGCTTGCTGGTTTTGCTTTTGTGCTGCTGGCATCGAGGTTGTTCACTATGATGGGTTCTGCCCGCGTTTGGTTCATGAACGGGATCGCGGTCAGGATGACAGCCAGGATGAAAACGAAAAGAATGTGCTTCATGAATCCAAAAGCAGTGTAATTCAGCAAGATAAAGCCCTGCTTACGGAATTCAGAAATGAAGTGACGCTCGAGGGAAAATCGCAATGGGATATCCCGGTTGCTGGTTACGGTCTGCGATCTTCAGTCAGCAGGTAATTGAGGGTTCCGTCAGCCCGACGGCCCACAATGAAGGCGGTGTAGACCTTGCCCCGTTCGAGCCTCACATCACGCAGGATCAAATCGTTGCGTTTGTCCACACGCACCGCCAGGTCATAGGTGTTGGCGGGCAGCGTGTAATACTTGGATGCCGTTTTGAAGATCACTTCCGGCAAAATGTGCCATCCCCCTGGCAGCGCCAACTCGAGGTTCGGCGTGTCCGGCGAGGCGTTGATCACACGCAGTCGCGCCCGATTTGGAATCGGTTCGATCCAATCTTCAAACACGACCGTACTGGTGGCTTTGCCCGCCCCGAACCCGGCGGCCAGAATCGTATACGTGGCATCCTCGAGCATCATGCCTTTGGCATCGACGACCGGGTTGGTCGTTTGTCCGACCCGGTATACGGCCACATCGTAGCGTCCGTTGGGAATGGGTAGATACTCGGTGACACTTTTGAACTTGACATTGCTGAAGACTTTTTGGTTGTTCAGGTACACGTCCACCACCGGCGCATCTGGGGCCAAATGGGATGTACGAATGTATCCGGCCAGCGAGGTCGAATTCAAAGCCAGGACGGTCAGCACGGTGAAATAGAGCAGTTTCATTTGCACCTCGAGATTCGGGAGTGATTTTCGGAAGTCTACCCTTAAAGCCTTGACGCAAAATGAGTCTGGCCCGAGAAGTTGAGCACACGAAGATGCCGGAATGGGTTGTGAATCCATTCCGGCAACCTGAAAATGATCTGTTCAGTTGGAGAGCAGTACCGCTCCAAACGCGTTCGAGCCGGGTTTCGGATCGACGGCGATACCGGTGTACAACTTGCCTGACTCGAGGTTGAGGGCTCCGGTGTCGATCACCACGGTTTTCGTTCCGGGCAGCGTGATCCGCACTTGGTAATGACCGGCGGCGACCTCGAGAAACTTCGAGTTGGCTTTGTACGCGAAATCTTTGATGGTCGGGTTGCGAGTGTGCAGGTTGGCGTGCGGTGCGGTGATGTACACATCCACGGTCGCGACGGCCGGGTCGGCTGCGGCATGGACCAGACGAACTTTGGTCTTGCCATTGCCGGGTTTACCATTGCCATCCGCGTTGTCATTCAACACCAGCGGCGCAATGCTCGAGACTTTATTGATGGCCAGAACCGTGTAGTCCGTGCCCTCCATCAACTCGAGGTCGGCGTTGATCGCGGTTGCACCGTTGGCGGTGACATTGACTTTGATGTTGCGTTTTCCGGCGGCAACGGTGGCGAACGGTGTGGCATCACGAAAGTTCGCGCCGGAAAAGGCCACTTGGTTGTCCACCAGGATGTTGACGGCTGGTGCATCGGAGGATGCGTGAACGGCCCGAATCCGAGGCGCTGCCGGTGGAATCAGCACGGTGTCGATCACGTGGATCACGCCGTTGCTGGCCTGGATGTCCTTGATGATGACCTTACTGTTGCCGTTCAGGATCAGACTCGAGCCTTTGAGTTCGGCTTTGATATTCGCACCTTGCAAGGTTTTGATCATGCCTGCGGTGGCGATCTCGTTGCCGGTCAGGGCTCCGCTGGCGACGTGATACAACAACACGCTTTTCAGTGCATCACCGCTCGGGACGGTTGAAAGTTTGGCAAACGCATCGTTCGTTGGTGCGAAAACCGTGAATGGGCCTTTGCCGGAGAGGGCTCCGACCAGATCGGCGGCCTTGAGTGCGCCGACCAGTGAGGTGAAACGCTTATCGCCCACGGCAATCTCGACGATGGACTTCGGAGCCTCAACCTGACGTTCGCGTTCCTGAACCACGAAGGCGCTGAAACCACCGGCTGTTCCGGCCTTGTCAATCGCCACGGCGGTCAGGACATCACCGGCGGCAACCTCGAGCGCTCCCGAATCGATGGCGACGGTTTTCGTGTCGGCCAACGTGACGCGAACCTGCAATTTGCCCGGACGGATGCGGAAGTAATCGCTGATGGTTTTGAACGGTACGTTCTCCTTGATCGGGTCGATTTTGTCGATGTCCGATCCGGGCCTCGAGAGGTAAATATCAACCTTCGGGGCGCTCGGGCTGGCGTGAAGAACACGCACCTTGGCGGCATTCTTGGCGGCGTAGCGCGTGTCCTCGAGCAAGAGTGGTTCGATGCTTGCCAGCTTACCGACGGCGTACACGCTGTAACGACGCGCCTCGAGTTCCGGGCTGACATCGATCACGGTCGTGTCGGTTCCAGCGGCCTTGACCTTCAAGCTGCGCACCCCAGGGTTGAGGTCGGCTGGTCCGGCGGCCTTGGTGTACGCCAGGTCGTTGATCGCCTTGGCATCGTCCACGTAAACATCAACATTTGGCGCATCCGGCGAGGCGTGAATCACCCGAACTTTCGCGCTGCTCGAGGCCAGGGCGATTCCCTGCCCGTCGAAGCTGAACGTCTCGTCTGGGGCCTCCTCGAGACTCATCAACATCGGTGCTTCAGCCTCGGTCAACGCCTTGGGTGTGAGGGCGGTTCCGCAGGCGCTCAGTCCAACCAGGCCGAGTGCCGCCAGGAACGTCATTGTGCTGCGTCGTGCGTTTGGCATGTCTTACCCCTTTCGTTGCTGTCTTCCCTCTGAATCTTCTGGCCGGTGTGATTTCCGGTGAAGTCAGAATCGAACGTGCGGGGTCACTGCCGGGTCGCAGTTTGCGATCAAATTGTCACGCAATCGTTTCTCGAGCCGAAATCTCGATTCGGGACAGGTGATCTGAAGACGGATTCGAGGCGGTCGTTCAAACCTCGAGAAACGCCTGCCAGCTTTCGGGGAGTTCCTCGCCAACCTCGAGCATTCGTTGCTGCGCATCAGCGTAAACTTGGGCCAGGTCACGTCGGTTCTGGTTTTGATGCAGGGCGCGGCACAGCAGGCGTAACGCCGCCAGGTCATACGGTTCGTTGGCGACCAACAGGCGGGCGGGTTTGACGGCGGCCCGAGGATCGGATTCAAGCAACGCTTGAACTTGCGCTTTGAGTGCTCGGATCAGGTTCTGCCGCGACTCGGCGGGCAAGGCATCCTCTGTCAGGTCCTCAAAGCACACGCCGCGCCAGAGACTGACCTGAGGGCTCGCCAAGAATCGTTCGGCATCGCTCTCGACCGCCCCGAGCGAATAGCCGTCCGGCAAACGCAAGATGCTGCCCGAACCCAAACTCGAGCGCAGCCGGTACACCAAATGCTTCAGGTTCGTTTGCGCCGAACGTTCATCCAAATCCGGCCAGAGCGCATCGCAGAGTTCCAAACTCGAGCAGCCGCCACGACCGGACAGACGTGCGCCCAGCAGAAATCCGAGCATTGCACGCCCGGTGCGCGTGTTCAAACGCACGGTTTGTGAATCCCGCACGACCCGCAACGGCCCGAGCACCTGAAGCTCTAGGGATCCAACTTTCACTGCCGATTCAAGGTTTGGAAAGTACCGTCGAGCCAGGTTCGCGGCGTGAACATGACCAATCGAATTGAAACGCTCAAACCGTTCACGTGCAGCGTGTTCATCGTGGCGCAAGCGGTCCACCTCGAGCGCGTAGCGTTCACTCGAGGCCAGCCCCGCCTTTCGCAATTGCGCCACAGCCTGTTCATAACGGTTCAGCGCCTCGTCGCGTTGGCCCAACGCCTCAAGCGCGGCGGCGTGCGCCAAATTCTCGAGCGCGGCCTCGTCGCTGTGACCCAAGTCTTCGGCCAACTGTAACGCCTCGAGACTCAGGGCGAGCGCAATGTTCGCGTCGCCATGTTGCGCCTCGATCAGACCGGCACTGGTTAACGCATCGCCCAAGAGGACGGGACTCCCACTCTTTCTCGCCCGCTCGAGCGCCCCCTGCGCGTGCCGCAACGCGAGGCTGGCCCGGTACGGCGACAACCACTCGCTGTAAAGGTTCGCCAGTTGCGCCTCCCACAGGGCCATCGCCGTGTCCGCGTTCAAACGTTCGAGCAGCGCGTACCCCTCGAGCAGCAAATCCTCGCTGCGTTCGTACTCGCCCAACTCGAGCAGCACGCTCGCCAACCTGGATTGCGCCCGCGTTACACCCAGCGCATCACCGAGTTCGCCACGCACCCGTACGGCACGTTCGGCGGCAGAGGCCGCGCCCGGAAAATCACCAAGCTGTTCAAGCACCTCGGCGTGCAACTCGAGCGCCCGTGCCAGATCACGTGGGGCGGCCAGCGTCTCGAGCGTTTCGATGGCTGGGGCGATCAGTGTGCTCGCCTCGAGTGCGCGACCCTGCAAGGTTCTCAGGAATCCGAGTGCCACCTGAAGCAACGCGACATCCGTCGGTGAAGGTTCTGGCTCGAGGGCCTTCTCGAGGATTTCCTCGGCATGGTCCAACTCGCCGAGCAACGCCAATGACCAGGCCGCATCGCGCCGCACCAACGCTTGCGCCGCATCTTGCCATTGCGGTTGCGAGGCCCAGAGTTTCGCCGCCGCCGCGAAATCGTGCTGTTGCACCCGAAAGCGCAACAAGCGAGCCCACCAAACCTCGGTTTTGAAAACGTAGACCGTCTCGAGCAGGCGTTCGGCCTGCGCAGCCTCTCCGGTGCGCACCAGGCATTCGGCGTGCAACCAGAGCACCTCCGGGTCTTCTCGGCGCTCGAGGTGCGCGATGCCCGACAGTCGGCTCGCCTCGCCAAGGTGAATCGGTAACATCTGCTGGGCCGCCATGAACGCCAATACGCCTCGAGTCGCGCCATGCGCGTGATCGACGGCTCGAGCCCTCAACTTTGCCGCTGCGATCAAGTCCCCGTGCATCTGGGCAGAGTCAGCGGCCCGCAACAGTCGCTCAAGCGTCACCTGAGGCTCGAGTGCCGCCATCTCGAGCAGTTCTGCCGCCAGGATCACCTGAGGTTGTGGTTCTGCATCAATCGCCTTCAATCCGCGCCGTGCGAGTTGCCTGCGTTGCAGCAACGAAACCCGAGCCAGCATTGCATCGCGGTACAGCGGGTGCGCAAAATGCCCCTGCCGCAGGACCGCCAAACCCTCGAGTTGCGCCATCGCGGTTGTGAAACGTTCCGAATCGAGTTCGGTTGTGGCTTGCACAACCCATTCCGGCAAGCCTTCGGGCAAGACCGCCAACGCCTCGAGCAGCATCCGTGAGTCGGGGCCATCCATTGCCGCCTCGAGCGTTCGCACCAGCAAGCCCTCAAGGTTGGTTGGCAGGCCCGCATCCGTGGGTTCGCGCCAACGCCAACGTCGGGCATCGTTCCACAAGAAACCCTGCCGCGACAAAAACCCGAAATACTCGAGCGCAAAGAGCGGATTACCCTGCGAACGCTGCCAAATCCAATCGTGCGCCGCCTCCGGCAAACTCGCGCCAGCGCCAGCCTCGAGCATCAAACGCACTTTTTCTGGGTCCAATGCCTCGAGCTGAACAGCCTCAAAACCGGTCGAATCGGCAGGAGTGATGCGGCTGGTTGTGAGCAACGCCACACCTCGAGAACGCGCCACGCCATCGCGCAACGAGATCAAGAATCTGAGTGCATCCTCGCCCGCCCGATGAACATCTTCGATCACCACCAAGACCGGTTTGATGGTCTCGAGTTGCGCCGAAATCGCCTCAGCAATTTGTACAACATCGAACAATTTGCCCACTCGAGCATCTTCTAAGCGTCTCGAAGCCCAAACCGGCAGCGATGCGACCGGTGTGGGCAAAACTTGAATCAAGCCCTGCATGACGTTGCCCGACGTGACCTTCAAGGACACGCACGGCAAGGAGCGCAACAACGCATCGACCCGGAAACTCTTGCCGATGCCCGGATCACCCCACAGGCACACCGCAAGGCTCGCACGTCTCGAGACCATCTGACGAAGGCGCGAATCCAACCAAAGCAAAACCTCGTCTTGGGATTTCCCAGGACTGAGGTTGGAGGAAGTTGGATTGGTCATGTGTCGGCTAGATCATAAATCTTTGCGTTCAAAAATGATGAGGGTCACGACCCAGGTCAACAGGGCATAAATCGTCAGCAGCACAAGCGAATTTGTGGCGTTGCTGCCCGGAGCATACGCCTTCAAGTGCGTCGTCAAGAGGAATTGGGTCAATGGTGGAAAGATCATCAACAGCGGCATCAAAAGGATCGTCGCCACGGTCGCCAAGGCTGCCGCCGCCGTGTTCAGAAACCGCACACTAAAAGCCACCGCCAAACCAGCAATCGGCGCGAGTGTCAGACCAGCGATCAAGTACCCGTTCGTTAACTCGAGCAATGCCCCGACCGGCTCGAGCGTGCCGATCCCTTGAAACATGCCTGGTCCGAGGCCGGTGCCACCAGCGAACGCGCCAAAGCCGAAACGAACTCCGCCGACCAGCCCGCCTAACAACGAAACCGCCAGCAGCAAAAACGGGTATAAGGTCGCCACGAACAATTTTGAAAGGATGATCTGTGCCCTCGAGACGGGCCGCATTAGGAGTGGACGTAAGGTTCCCCAGGCGACCTCGCCGCCGATCAGTTCGGCGCAGGTCACAGCGACCAAGAGCGGAAGCAAATAGACCATTGCGGTGTACAGCGCAAACGCGGGCACTTGCCAGCCGCTCGAAATGATGAGCGGCACACCGATGATGGCGGGCAGCACGTCATCTGGCGCGAACGAAATCAGCACCGGCACCAAGAATGCGAACAGGCAGCCGAGCCGCACCGACCTGAACCCGAGCAACTTGCGAAACTCGAGCCGCAACAAGCCAAGGAAATTTCCGGTGCCGTTCCAGCGTGCGGTTGGCGCTTCAATCTCAGAGGTCATGCTTTCTCCACCCGATCACGGTAGTGCTCGTACAGGTCAAAATGGTCGGGACTGGCCTCGTAAACCTTGAAGCCCTCGTTGGCGAGCAATTTGATGGCCTCCGGCGCGTTGCCCTCGTTCTCGAATTGCGCGATCACATACGGCGGTTTGGCTGTGGCCCGCGTAATGATCGGTAAGGTTGACATCCAAACGGCGGCCTTGGCCGGATCGTCTACCCGGAACCGGTAAGCCGCCGAACGCAGGGTCAAATCGACTTCCTCGAGCAAGCGCCCACCACCTAAGATCCCTACACGATGGGCGTAACTCGAGACTTCACGCAGATGGTGCGTTGAGAGGATCACAGCGGTTCCGCCTGCCGCCATGCCGACCAGGACGCGATGCACCAGATTGATGCCGAGCGGATCAAGACCGGAGGTTGGTTCGTCCAAGATCAAGACTCGAGGATTGGTCAGAATCGCTGCTGCCAAGCCCAAACGCTGGCGTTGACCCAAGCTGTATTCGTTCACACGACGGTCCGCCATGCGCAAGAGTTCAACGGTGTTCAAAACCTCGCTCAAACGCCCATCGTTCAATGGCATTGGGCTTTCACCATCACCGGCAAAACCGACATTGCCTGCCAAATTCGCATGCGCCCGTAAATTGTCACGGCCCGTCATGTGCGGATAAAACGCTGCCGGAGCCTCAACGACCGCGCCGAGCTTGCGACGCACTCGAGCACCACCCAAATGCACGTCTTCGTCGCCAAAGAAAACCTTGCCGCTCGAGGGAAACGACAATCCCGTGATCATGCGAATCAGCGTCGTTTTGCCCGAACCATTCGGCCCAGCCAGCGCATAGACCTCGCCCGGATGGATGTGAAACGAGACATCCTCGAGAATCGGGAATTTCCCGTAGCGTTTTGAGACCTTATCGACCCGCACCGCTGAGGCGTGCTCGACGATCACCGTGCGTTTGAGTTCACTGATTGCTGGGTTGGAAGGCCCCTTGGATTCGAGCCGTGTTTGTTTACCCTCGGATTGTTTATCACCGGGCGGTTTTGTGTCGGTTGCGGATTGGTTGCGCATACTGAAGTAACGATACTCCGAGCGGGGCAAGCGTAATGCCAAAATTCCAGCATCGGGGCAAAGACTGGCGAAAGGCGAAAGACAAAGGCAGATGGGCAAGGTGAGCGTGTTGCTCGAGATTTGGCTTTTCACTTTCAACTTTTCACTGACCTTTGCCTTTCTTCCCATCATCCTGTACACTCTTTCGGGCCGGTTCACCGGTCACTGAATCCCGACGCTCGAGTTTGCCATTGGGGTGGGAAACGTCCCCAAGGCGCTGTTTGAAATCTGGTCGCTCGAGTCGTCGAAACTTGAAGGTTCAACGTTTCCAATTGGGAGTCTATGTCGTACCTCAGCATGAAGCAGTTGTTGGAGGCCGGAGTCCACTTCGGTCACGAAACCAAGCGTTGGAACCCGAAGATGAAACGCTTTATCTTCGCTGAACGCAACGGAATCTTCATCATCGACCTTCAGAAAACCTTGAAGCAACTGGATCGCAGCTTCGATTTCGTCAAAGAAACCGCGACCAAGGGCGGCGTGATCCTCTTCGTCGGCACCAAAAAGCAGGCCCAAGAAATCACCGAACTCGAGGCGCGTCGCAGCGGCATGCCCTTCATCAACCAACGTTGGTTGGGCGGTTTGATGACGAACTTCACCACGATTCGTGGACGCATCAAGCGTTTGACCGAACTCGAGGAAATGTTTGAGACCGGTGCAGTCATGCTGCGTCCAAAGGCCGAGCGCGTGCTGTTGCAGGCCGAAATGGAACGCCTTAACCGTTACCTCGGTGGCATTCGCAACATGACCCGTTTGCCGGATGCGCTGTTCATCATCGATCCGACCAAAGAGGCGATTGCCGTCAAGGAGGCCCAGAAGCTGGGCATTCCAGTGGTCGCACTTGCCGATACGGATTCTGACCCGGACGTGATCGATTACATCGTCCCAGGCAACGATGACGCGATCCGTTCGATCCAACTGATCACCAGCCGCTTGGGTGATTTGATCGTCGAGTCACGCGGTGGTGGCGAAGACGTTTCCAGCCAAGTTGTCGCCGAGGCCGAAGTTGTCCGAGCCGCCGAAGACGACGTTCAGCAAGTCTAAACAATCTCGAGCCAGGACGCTGACCAGCCTCGAGTACACGCTCGGGGCTGGTCATATGACCGATCAGCAAGTGAAGGGGTGATCAAAGATGATGGAATCAATCAAAAAGCTGCGCGAAATGACCGGCGCAGGCATGATGGACGTGAAAAAAGCACTCGTGGACGCCAACGGCGACGAGGATCAGGCTGTGGCATTGCTGCGTGAGCGTGGCATCGTCAAGGCCGCCAAGAAAGCCGACCGTGAAGCCAGCGACGGCCTCGTGCGAGCCTACGTCTCGAGTAACGGCAAAACCGCCGGTTTGGTCGAGATCAACTCCGAGACCGACTTCGTGGCCCGCAACTCGGACTTCCAAGCGATGGTTCTCGAATTCGCACAACACGTCTCTGAGAACAGCGGAGTGGACGGCATCGTTGGCGCAGACGTGCTCTCGGGCCAGAAGTTCTTGAACCAAGAAATCACGCTCGGCGATCACCTCGCCGCCGCAATCGGCAAAATTGGTGAGAACCTGGTCTTGAACCGCGCCGCACGCTTTAGTTCGAGCGCCGGAATCGTCACGGCGTACATTCACAGCAACGACAAGATCGGTGTGCTCGTCGAAACCGAAGGGCTCGAGGCCAGCACCGCCAAAGACCTCGCCTTGCACATCGCCGCCGAACGTCCACGCTACTTGGACCGCAGTGAAGTCAACGCCGATGACATCGAAAAAGAGCGCGAGATCCTGACCAACAAAGCCATTAACGAAGGAAAGCCCGAAGCCATCGTCGAGAAGATCGTCACCGGTCAACTCAGCAAGTTCTATGAGGAAACCGTGCTGCTCGAGCAGAAGTTCGTCAAAGACAACAGCGTGACGATCAAGGCATTGGTTGGTTCGGGCAAGATCGTGCGATTCGCCCGATTCGAGATCGGCAACAAGTAACGGGTCGAACAGTTCTGGCCCGAGAACGATTCGGCCAGCGCGACCTGAACACAGCGGGTTACAATTCATTCATCTCGAGGGGGCGACCACATGGTTGCCCCCAAATTTTGGAGGAAATCATGGCTTACAAGCGCGTGCTGATGAAAATCTCTGGCGAATTCCTCTCTCCAAACGGGCAGGGCATCGATTTGGAAACCTCGATGGAACTCGCCAAGCGCATCGCCGATGCGAAACGGGCGGCGGGCAATGTCGAACTGGCAATGGTCACGGGTGGTGGTAACCTCTGGCGTGGCGCTCGCAACGGGCAGGGCATGGACCCGGCGCACGCGGATTACATCGGAATGCTCGGCACGATCATGAACGCTATGACGTTGCAGGGTGCGCTCGAGCATCATGGCGTTGAAACCCGCGTTATGACCGCGATTCAAATGTCACAGATCGCCGAACCGTACATTCGTCGCCGCGCCGAACGCCACCTCGAGAAGGGCCGAATCGTGATTTTTGCGGGCGGCACGGGCAACCCGTTTTTCACGACCGACACCGCAGGAACCTTGCGGGCAATGGAGATCAATGCGCGTCCCGTCCTGATGGCCAAGAACAAGGTCGATGGCATCTACGACAGCGATCCGCGCAAGAATCCGAATGCCAAAAGATTTGATACTTTAACCCATGCCGAAGTCGTCGAGAAACGGCTCGAGATCATGGATATGACCGCGATCACCCTGTGTATGGAGAAAAAACTCCCGATTGTCGTCTTTGACATGTTCCAACCCGGCAACCTCGAGCGGGCCTTGCGTGGCGAACGGGTCGGCACGCTGATCGAAACGGTTTAAAAAGCTCGAGCCAATTTGTGGCCCGAGCAGCAAGATCAGGCGTTGGTGTCGTTTAGGCCGGGAAAAGCCCTTCGGGTCGTAGCTCGCCGGTGGCTTTGTTCTGATTCAAAATCCCCTCGAGCAGTGGAATCAATTCCGGGTCGAGTTCGCGCCCAGCCATTGCCCGCATCCTCGAGAGTGCTTCGCGGGCGTTCAGCATTTCGCCACGTTCGCTGGTCAGGCGGTCGTAGGTGTTGGCCACGGCGATCACCCTGGAAAAGACCGGAATTTCTGTGCCCTGTTTGCCCGCCGGTACGCCAGTGCCGTCGTAGCGTTCGTGGTGGTGCAGGATCGCTTCCCTTGCGCGGTGCAGTTCTGGCACGTTGACAAGCATGTTGTAGCCTGCGCCAGCGTGCTCGCCGGGGTTGGAACTGTCGGGCACGCTCAGCTTGCCCAAATCGTGGAGCATGGCGGCAAACCAGAGGTCGTTTTGTTCGGGCGTGGTTAAACGCAACTCTCGAGCGAGCGCCAATGCGTAGCTGGTGACGCGCTGTGCGTGACCAAGCTGCGCGAAATCTTGCGCTTCGATGGCCTCAACGAACGCCAAGGTCAAGCCCCAGGAGAGCGTGCGATAGCGGCCCAACTCACGGATCAACTCGAGGGCCGGTGTGACCATCTGCGCCCAACGTGCGACCGACTCGAGGGCTCCGGCCTGGAAGCTTTCCGGGCCGTAGCTGTCCAGGACCAGTGCGCCGCGCAGATCGCTGCGGTCGCGCAACGGAATCACAATCGCGGATTTGACCTCACGCATTCCGGCGGCGGCAAGTTTGGCACGGACTTCGGGCAGGTTCGGTTGGAACAGGTCGCCGGTCAGGTTGGTGCTGATGCGTGGCACGCCGTCATGCCAGGGTCCGATCAGGTTTTGACCGAGCAGTTCGTAACCGTACTCTTTGACGGCTGCGATTCTGTCGCCGTCGTGCGAACGAAGCACCGCCCAGCCTTTGCTGGCTGCGGGCGCGAGTTGCAGGGCGTGGTTGAGGGCGATCTCGAGCACGTGCTTGACGCTGCGAGCCGCAACCAGTTCTTGTGAAGCACGCAACGCATCTGGGGGTTCAAGGGTGGTCTCGCCGCGTTTACGAAAGAACATAATCAATACTATAGGCCCGAGATGAGTACTGATGATGGTCAAAATTCTCATTGCATACAGTAAAATATGAAAGAAACTTCGTTTTTTGAAGCTTAACGTGACAAAGTGATCTCACTTTATTCATCTCAAGTCTCTGGTTGTTCACACAAAACATCACCTCACTCCAGGAAGGGTAGAAAAAATCAACCGGTGGGCAGAGACCTTCGCCCTCGAGCCGAACCGTAGAATGCGAACGTGGTTAAGAAATTGAGAACCGATCCCATCATGAAGCTGCCCCCGCCGTCCGAACGGGTGATTCCTGTGCCAATAAAATGGCTCGAGTCCATGAGGCACGGGCTGAAGTTACAGATGCTCCTGATCGCCGTCCTTTTCGTGAACCCGAGCACGGGCCTCGCGCAATCAAGCGAGTCGCTGCCCGCAAAAATCGAGCGCCGCGCCATTCTGGAATTTACGTATCAACCCTACGACGGCATCCTTGAGGCCCATGCGTTCACACCAAACGGTGCCGATCCATTTCCGCTCGAGAAATTCGAGGTTTCTGCGTTGGCCGACCGGCTCGAGCAGGGACGGGTTGAACACACGACCGTCACGCGATTGAACGATTCAGGTTTTCGTGCCCAGCTTGGTTTGGCGCAAGACACTGGTTGGAATTTGCAATTCGATGCGGTGGCCGGTGGTGAGGCGTTGAAAGGCTCGTACCTGTTGCAGGTCACGCAATCGACGGCCCGAGGGAAATTGGCGCTGGTGCGTCCTCCGACCGAGGAAATCTCGAGACTTTCATTGATTACATCGTTGCTGGTTGGGATTCCGTTGAGCATCGCCGCCATCGTTGTGGCCCTCACGTTGTTCCGACGGGCTCAACTGGCTCGGGCCGAACCGTAAACGAACTCGAGGTTGACATCCTCAAACTGCCGTAGGCTCGAGCCATGAGATTTCTCGCTGTTCTCTTGATCGCCGTTCTCGCCTCGTGTGCCCCGAGTGCATCGCCTCCGCATATTGCACCGAACCCAGCACTGCTCGAGACCGTGCGTGTCGAAAAGCGAGTGATCGCGGGTTTCAACGAACCGCACACGCCAGCGGAATTCAACAAGGCGATTTACCTGCGCTTTTTCTCGGCCGAGCCGAGCCAGCCTCGAGCCATCGTGGTCTTGATGCCGGGAATCTTTGGTGGCGCAACGAACTTTGATCGGATGGCGCGAACGATCATCTCGCAGGACAAAACGCTCGAGGTCTGGGCGATTGATCGGCGCTCGAATTTGCTCGAGGATCACCGTAAATTGCTCGAGTCCTGGAACGCCAAAGACCCATTGATCGCGTGGCGTTCATTCAGCCGTGACGCGGGCAAACCCGGTGGTTTCACGGCCCGTCCCGCGAGCGAACTTGGGTTCATGGGCTACTGGGGCCTCGAAACACATTTGGGCGATTTGCACAACGTGCTCCTGCAAGCTCGGGAGCGTGCGCCGAAAGTTTTTCTGGGTGGTCATTCGCTCGGGTCGGTGCTGGTCACGATGTACGCCGGTTGGGACTTTTCTGGTGAACCAGGTTCGGCCAGTATCGACGGGTTGATCCTCTTGGATGGCGCGGCGGGCAACACGCTCGCGGCGGACATCTCTCAGGCCGATTACGAGAACGGTTTCGATTCTGGATTTGCCAAAACCGCCGGCAGCCGTGCGCTCGAGTCTGGTCAGGCGTTGCCGTACTTTGATGCGTTCGGCATCAACCCAACTGGTCTGGCAAAACTCTCGAGCGCAGCATTGTTGGCGCGTTTTGATCCTAACGGCGATTCACCTGGGGGTTTCGTGCCGTATCCAGCCTCGAACCTGGCGGCGGGATTGCTCGGTAATGCCGGTGGCGACAACGATTACTCACCAATCCCAGCCTTTTCGCTTTCGGCGGGTCACGCCCGAGGTGAAACGGCACTCAACCTGTTTGCGGTGCTGATCTCCGGTTGGAAGGGATTTTCTGTCGGCACGATCACCGGCCCACTTCCCGGCTCGAGCCGTGTCGAATGGGTCGCTGGCAAACCCGGCGAGCAGGAATTCACCGATCCGCGTGATTTTGCCAACCGGTTCTGGTCGCCACTGGCGGATTATCAGGAGTGGTACTTTCCAGCGCGATTGACTCTAGATTTGGCGGCGGTGCGGCTTGAGGCTCCAGCTTGGGCGCAGGCAGAAATGCCGCTCAGACACCTGGGCAATTTGAAACTGCCAATCTTGACCGCAATAGGTGGGCGCGGCGTTGTCACCGAAGTGAACGCCTTCAGCAAACTCGAGGCGAAAATCGGTCGCAAACTCGAGCCAAAGGTTGCGGCTGGTTTGACGCACTTGGATGTGCTCGCCGCAACCAGCAACCCGATTGTTGGATGGATTACAGAATTCACGCGGTAAAGGCTTGGCGAAAGGCAAAGGGCGAAGGGAAGGTCAAAAGCAAAAAACGGGGCTCGAGTTTTGATGCCTCGAGCCCTTGATCTGGATGTTCCATTCGCCCTTGAACCTTCGCCCTTTGCCAAGCCTTACTCGTTGGTTGCGCCCAAGATTTCCTCGAGCGTTGTGAAACCCTGAATCGCTTTGGCAATACCATCCTGACGCAAGGTGCGCATGCCAGTTTCGTTGACGGCAATTTCTTTGATTTCGGTGGCGCTTTTGTGTTGAATGATCGCGGTACGCACAGGTTCGTCGAGCACCAGCAGTTCGTGTACGGCCAACCGACCTTTGTAGCCCGTACCGCCGCAACGGTCACAACCGACACCCCTAAAGAGCTTGGCCGTTTGAATCTCTGAATCGCCCAGGCCCAAGCGTCGCAAGACTTCTGGATCGGCGGCGGCCTCGACCTTGCACTTCGAGCAGATGCGTCGTACCAAACGTTGAGCGAGCACGCCCACCAAGGCCGCCGAGATGTTGAACGATTCCACACCCATCTCCTCGAGACGGGTCACGGCACCTGCCGCGTCGTTGGTGTGCAAGGTTCCGATCACCAAGTGGCCCGTCAGTGCGGCCTCGACGGCAATTTTCGCGGTTTCAGTATCACGAATCTCACCAACCATGATGATGTCTGGATCTTGTCGCAAGAACGCTCGCAGGGCTCGAGCGAAATTCATGCCTGCGGCGTTGTTGACCTGCGACTGATTGATGCCTGGAATCTCGTACTCGACCGGATCTTCAATCGTGGTGACGTTGACATCCGGTGTGGCCATGCGCTTGAGTGCCGAAAAGGTTGTGAACGACTTGCCCGAACCGGTCGGACCGGTGATCAAGAAAATGCCGTAAGGCTTGAGAATCGTGTCCTGGAAGCGTTGGAAGTTCCATTCCGAAAAGCCCAAATCCTCAATCTCCGGGATGTTGCTGGCCTTTTGCAAAATACGCATCACGACTTTTTCGCCGTACACAACCGGCAAGGTCGAGGTACGCAAATCGACTTGGATGTTCTTGCTGCGGAACCGGATGCGTCCGTCCTGCGGCACGCGACGTTCGGCGATGTCGAGTTGCGCCATGATCTTGATGCGGGCGGCAACGCTCTGACCGGCGGCCTTGGGCAGCACCATGTATTCGCGCAAACTGCCGTCCACGCGAATACGCACCGAGATCTTGTCCACGGTCGGTTCGATGTGAATGTCCGATGCCTCGGCGACGATGGCCTCACGGATGATCGTGTCCACGGTGCGCACCACCGCGTTGTCATCCAGGTTCGGATCGTTGGAGGAGTCGTCCTTGCTCGAGCCTCCGCCCAGCGCCGAGAGTTCCTTGTTGAGCGCGTCAACATCGGTGGTGCTCGAGGCGTAGAAGCGTTCGATCAGCTTCAAAATGTCTTTTTCGGGTGCGACGGCGGGCACAATTTCGCGGCCCGTCATCAGGCGCAGATCATCCAGCGCGAACACGTTGCGCGGATCTTTCATGATGACCACGAGCGAGTTGCCCTGCATCCTGAACGGGAACAGTGAGTAGCGTCTGGCCTGCGCCTCGGGGATCAGGGTCGTCACGGTCGGGTCGGGTGCGGATTCGTTCGGGTTGATGAACTCGTAGCCCAATTGCACGGCCAACGATTTCGCCAGCATTTCCGGGCTGAGCTTGCCGGACTGCACCAACGTGTCCTCAAGCCGTCCACCACCGGCACGTTGCTTGGCGAGGGCACGTTCCACCTCGTCGCCGGAAACGTAGCCGAGTTCGACCAGCACCTCACCGAGCGGTTTGGACTTACCGGACTTGCGTTGAACCTTCAGCGCCTCCGAGAGTTGATCGCGGTTGACCTTCCCTTGTTGCACGAGAGCCTCACCGAGACGACCCTTTTGCGCATAGGTCTTCTCGATCAAAAACTCGAGTTCCGATGGCGGCACCATCACCAGTTTGACCGGCCTGCCGAGGATCGCCTGAACATCCGCCAAACGCCGCACGTCACTGACCGCAACGACGACGTGCTCACGCTCGTCACGGATCGGTACGGATTGCAGTTTTACGCTGTCGGCCCGCAGCATCAGGCTCGAGACTTCATCCGGCACGTCCAGGTCAGAGACATCGGGCAGGTAATCGACCTCGGATTGTTCGGCCAGTTCGCCGTACAAGTCGCGTTCGGTCAGTGCGCCCATGCTGATCAGCATCTTGCCAATCGGTTCGCCGCCGGGTTCTTGCAACGAAAGCGCCTCGTCGAGCGCCGCCTGCGAAACGATGCCTTTGCGGATCAAACGCTGTCCAAGCTGTTCGTCCGCCGGACTGATCACGCTTTCAATCGATGGCACCTCGAGCCCGAGTTCCGGGTAGTAATGCGCGATGCCCCAACGCATCTGATCGCGCAACGCCTGATACGGCTCCACAAAATACCCGGTCAGGTCCTCGATGGTTTCGACCGCCATCGTGTTCAACGGATCGACGAACGCGACGCGAAGCGTGTCACCCTCGAGTGCGAACGGCAGCGCCCCGAGTTCCTGGGCGCGTTCACCCTCGATCAGTGCGGTCACTTCCGGGTCCGGTTTGAGTTGCGTCAAATTGACCAGCGCATAGGAGAGTTCATCTTCGATGGCGCGGGCGATGCGGCGTTCACTGACCATGCCCGAATCGATCAGGATGTCGGCCAGCCGTCCACCAATTTCGGCGTGGCGCTCGAGTGCCTTTTGCAAGTCCGAATCGGACACATAGCCAAGTTGCAACAGGATCGCGCCGAGGCGACGGTCACCAATGGAAAGGACCGGCATCAAAGACCTCCGGGGGTTGGGGAATGTATGGATGGTTTGAAGATGAGGGTGGTCACAATGCCATCAATGTACTCGAGAAACGATCCTGAAAGCGGTCAACAGCCACACTCAAACATCCCATTTCTTGGCTTGAGCATGAAATAATTCACATTCAGAAGCTCGAGGTCGATTGTGCGTCCGAGAAGGCTCCCGGCCTGACCATTCTCGCCAAATCTGAACTCGGGGTTTGCTCAAACTCGGGGTCATATCGCCCAACACCTCGAGTTTCGGGTCGCATTCAATGCTCGAGGCTGACTTTCGGCAGGGCATTCTTGAGCAGTTTTGGCAACCACCAGTTCCATTCGCCCGCCAGCACCAGTACGGCGGGAACCATCACCAAACGGACCAGTGTGGCATCCAAAAACACGGCCACGGCGAGCCCCACGCCAATCGTCTTATTTGCCACAACATCACCCTGAACAAACGCCGCGAAAACGATCAGCATGATTAAAGCCGCCGATGTAATCACGCCCGCCGTGCGTTCGACCGCCTGGCGGATCGCAACCCGCGTCTCGAGCCCAGCAAGGTGCGCTTCCTGCACGCGGGAGAGCAAGAAGATCTCGTAATCCATCGAGAGGCCAAAGGTCACGGCGAACATTACCAAGGGCAAACTCGAGTCGATCACACCGAGGTCGGTGGGGATTTGCAAGAAACTCGCGCCCCAGCCATTCTGGAAGACCATCGTGATGATCCCGTAGGATGCCCCGACCGTCAGGGTGTTCATGATGATCGATTTCAAAGGGATGACCAGGCTGCGGAAGGCCACCGCCAGCAGCACAAACGTCGCCGCAAAAACCACACCAATCGCCAATGGCATTGCCTGAACGAGTGTGTCGGTGAACTCCCTCGAGCCGACCGGACTGCCACCCAACAAAACGGTTTGGAATCCGGCGGTGCGGGCCGCCTCGCGGATTTTACTTTCCCAGCCAGCAATCTGATCGGCGCGAATCGGTTCCTTAGGAATCACGCTCAGGTGCAGGTAACGGCGGTTGCCGCTGATGGATCGTTTGGTCAAATCCACCAGGTCGCCCAGTCCCCCACCGCTGTCAAAGTCCGACCTCGAGACGATAAAAGGCGAGATCACCAAACGCACCTCCGGCATGGCGTTCAGGGCCAGGTCAAGCTTGCGAAAACTCCGACGGGCTGTGGCATCAAAACCAGTCTCTTTGCCCAAATCAAGCAATACCTCGAAGGTGTCCAGCGCCCCGCCAAGTTCAATCGGGCGGATCAACTCGAGGCCGCGTCGGGATTCAACATTCGATGAGAGTCCGAACGCGCCGGTGTAACCAAGCTTGATGCCGAACGCGGGCAGCGCCAAAACCACAATGATCGCGGCACTCGCCAGACTCGAGAGCCACGGTCGGGCCATCACGCGGGTCGCCCAGCGGCCCCAGAACGGGTTGATCGTGCCGCTCGAGGTGAACGGGATTTTCAGTTTGCGTGGGCTGTTCACCCGATCCCCGATGATCGCCAGCACCGCCGGAACCGCCGTGATCGAGCAGAGCACCGTCACGATCACGACCATCACGCCACCGATGCCCATTGAACGCACGAAGGTCAGGTTCGGGATCAGAAGCGCACCCATTGCAATGGCGACCGTCAGGCCAGAGAACGCCACGCTGCGTCCGGCGGTGCGGGTCGTGTTGGCGGCTGCGGCCCGAGGGTCGAGGCCGTTGCGCAACTCCTCGCGGAAACGGTTGACGATCAACAGCGCATAATCGATGCCCGCACCCAATCCGAGCAGGGTAATCACGCTGCCAGCGAAGCTCGAGACTTCCATGAATTGGGTTAATGCGTACAAGAACCCCATGCTGATCGTGATCGAGATCACACCAACCAGCAGCGGCAACCCGGCGGCAACGAGTGCTCCGAAGGCAAAGATCAGCACCAAGCCCGTCAATGGGAGTGCCCCGAATTCGCTGCGTTTGGTGTCGGCCTCGCTGCGTTCAATGAAATCCTTGGAGACCGCACTCGAGCCGGTGACAAAAAACTCGGTGTCCAGGATCTTCAGGCGGCGCACCTCGAGCCGAATCTCTTCGAGGATGCGTTCCGGGTGATTGAGGTCGGTTTCCAGGATTGTTGCAGTCACAACGCCGTCCGTTGGGGCAATCGAACCGGTGTCATTGCGGAGTTTCAGGGCGCTCGGTGCGTCAAAACGGGTCAGGGTATTCACACCCTTGATCGGTGTGAGTTTGGCGATCAGCGCGTTGTACTCGTTCAAAAACCGTGGATCACTTGCAGGCAAACTCGAGCGCGAAACGATGATCGTGCGGTCCACGCGCTTTTGCCCGAAATCACTGGCGAGCGTGTCAATGACTTTTTGCGCCTCGCTGTTGGGCACGCTCGAGGCATTGGAGACCAGGCGTTTCGGGGCAAGGCTGGCCGGATACGCCGCGATCAAGAGCAGCACAATCCAGGTTCCCAGCACCCACCAAGGGCGTTTTGAGACGAGTTCGGCAATGACTTTAAACATGGTGCTCCTGGGACGCTCGAGCGTGACCCGTCGCGCCGGGTTGGTGATGGTTTTGATCGTTCCATCCGCTAAAAACAGTTTGCAACAAAATTCACGACGAAGCCAGGGACGACGATCCCGGAAACCATACCGCAGCGTCGGGCTCGAAGCGGCGAAAACCTTGCACTGGACTGGCTCGAGGTTGCTTCAAGTGCTGCCAGTGTCCTGCGGGCCAGCATTCAACTGCCGATCAGCAACGCCTGCAAATCTGCCACGAACTCGAGTGCACGAGACCGTCCAAGTTCCGCATCATCAAGTTCAAACGGCTCGAGCGTGAACGACCTGACTTCGAGCGAATCGCCCAGGTAAACACCCGAAACGCGACCGCCACAGACACGCCCGACACTGACCACACACGGATCATGATGTTCTTGCAACACCCGCAACGCGGCACGAACA
>JANOWZ010000731.1:0-7963 GCA_031418155.1 Deinococcales bacterium | reverse complement strand
AGTTGGCGACAATTAACGCAAGGTCAGGGCTTTCGGTGAGATGACTTTAATTCGATTCGCGTGCAGCACGAGATAAGCTCAGATTTCAACGTTTCTTGTGCCAGTCAGGGTGTTTCGGTATTCGCGTAACAGATTTCTGGTCCGCAAATAGTTTCCGGACTATTGATTTCCGAGACTTCTCGAGCGTCCCTTCAACAAAGCAACTTGATTTTTGCCTTGTAATACCGGGGGTTTGGTCAATTCATGCAATTCATCTCTGGACTCGAGTCATTCGCTGGGAAAGAGCGGGATCTTGTCTGAAGCAGAACCTCGAGAACGAAAAGTACAACCTTGATCGAGACAGGCGCTGGAGGCCGATGAAGTAAGGCCGATGAACTGCAACCCTATTTGACCGCCGCCACAATCCTCTTTTGAGCCTCAAACATGGCGGTCTTGGGGTCCGCACCACCCTTGAAAATTCGCTCCAATACATCGTTGATAATCAAGCGCCAGTCCTGCATTTCGCTGCGGGGCGGAAAATTCACAGCCCGCTCGAGGCCCTGTCTGGCCTCACCAACAATGCCACGCTCATCGGGATTGATGGTCACGCTCTTGCGCACCGGAATGTAAAAGCTTGCTTTGGACCACCGTTCCTGATTCTCGGTTTTCATCAAGAATTTCCAGAACTCGACCATGCCTTTTTGCTGTTCGGCGCTGGCCGCTTTGAAGGCCACCAACTGCGATTCACCGGCAATGCTCTTGCCGGGAAGCGTGGTCGCCGCAAGGTCAAACGCAATCGAATACGGCCTGATCAACGTGTACGAACCCGACGGGGCAACCGCAAAAAAAACCTTGGTCCGCAACAAATCGATGATGCCCGCCTGCGCCTCGCTGTAGGCACGGGCATTCAAAGCACCGGTTTTTTGCAAATCCAACAAGAACTTGACACCCTCGAGCGACGCTGCGCCATCCAAGTCCGGCACACCATTCGCATCAAAAATGCTGCCACCCAAACCAGTCACCACCGAAGCAAACAGCCACGCATCCAAAATGAAGACCGCACCTTTGGTGCCTCGAGCACTCAAGGTTTTGGCGGCTTTGGCAAACTCCGGCCAAGTTTTTGGCACAGCGATGCTGCGGGCTTTCAAGGCATCGCTGTTGTAATACATCAACAAAATCGACGTGGCCCAAGGCAAACCCAGACGCTGATTGTTGACTTGCCCGTAACTCCAAGCGACCGGCACCAAATCATTTTGCAATTCGGCGGGCAAATCCAAAAGACCATTCAATGGCGCGAGCACATTCGACTGTGCCAAACGCGCAAAAAAACCATTGTCAACCATCGCCATCGCAGGCGTATCGTTGGCACGCAGGGCCGCAATCAGCTTGGTGTTCAAGGCCGTGTAATCGCCAACACCGGTTTCGTTGATCTGAAATTTTTGCTGTGAGGCATTGAATGCCGCCGTCAACACCTTGAGTTCCTTGATCGAGAAGGCCGTTTCGACGTAATGCCAGAAGCTGATCTGGATTGGACCCGCAGCCTCGAGCCGTCCGGCGGCAAGCAGGAGGATCAAGGGCAGCAGCATGAACGCAAAAACCTTTCGCAAACAGATCACTCCTAAAACGTTTGCACAACCGAAACAGTGTAAAGCTTTTTTTCCTCGCTTCGCCCTGATGCGCACATCAGCGCGTCTCACAGGCAAATTGTAGGTACGGCTTGTGCAGAACCGGTGAAGAAACCGTTCAGGAAACTCCACGCTTCCAGAACACCGCAGAAGCGTGCCAAACCATTTTCTGACACGAACCGAAACGCTCGCCACCGGTTGAGATTCCCGGATTCTCAACCGGCGTGAAATTTGCTGGCAACAGGCGTTGGCAAGCACCCGAGGACGTTTCAGCATCAGGAGGTGACTTGGATTGGGATACACCGGCGGAAGCACGAAAACTCGAAATACTTCGAGAAGCCTGTGGCGCTACAGCAATTTCACAAATGCTTTGATTCCAAAGCATTTGGCGAGCGTCAAGCTTGCTTGCTGGAGCAAGACGCGAGTGGAAACGACAGCGGTTGAGGAAAAATGAGCGAATTTTGCCCGCAAAATTCCGAATCATTCCGAAAACCGCTGTATGAAAACGATTTGGCGCATCCAATGAATGCATTTTGGATCGTACTGCAAGCCCGTAGAAAACCGTTGTTGATCCTCGAATTTGATCTCGAGCCCTGACTGAACTTCATTCCTCGAGCGTCGTCAAATCGCCCGGATCACGGCCCATCGCTTGGGCTTTCAAGAGGCGGCGCAAAATCTTGCCGGATCGTGTCTTCGGTAATTTTGCCACGATCTCGAGCTTGCTCGGTGTGGCAATCGGTCCGAGTTCGTGACGGACGTGGGTAATCAATTCGGCCTCGAGCAGCCCCTCACTCGGCAATCGGGCTTCCAGTCCGGCCCGCAGGACCACGAAGGCGTGAATTGCTTCGCCTTTGATCGGATCGGGAACGCCAATCACGGCGGCCTCGGCGATGCTCGGGTGTGAAACGAGGGCGCTCTCGACATCTGCCGTGCCGATCCGATGACCCGCAACATTGAGCACATCATCGGCGCGACCCATCACGGAAAAGTAACCGTTCGCGTCGCGGCTGGCGACATCTCCGGCGCTGTAAACATTACCGGGAATCTCGAGGAAATACTGGCGGTAACGTTCGTGATCGCCCCACAGGGTTCGCATCATGCTTGGCAATGGACGTCGCAACACAAGCAGCCCGCCCGTGTCTGGGGCAACCTCGAGTCCGTTTTCATCAACCACGGCGGCTTCCACACCGGCGAGCGCAATGCCGACCGCGCCGGGATGCGCACTCAGGCCAATCGGTGTGCCGAGCGTCGGAGCGCCGAGTTCGGTTTGCCACCAGTTGTCGGCAATAAAGCCTCGAGCACCGTTGTCCATCAGCTGTTCAAAGGCCCATTCGCACGCCTCGGGATTCAACGTTTCGCCTGCGACACCGATGAAGCGCAAACTCGAGAGGTCGTGACGCTTCGGGAATTCCGCACCGAATTTCATGAACATGCGCACGGCGGTCGGCGCGGTGAACATGACGTTGATACGTTCGCGCTCGACGACATTCCAGATCGCACCCGGATCGGGAAAGTCCGGTGCACCCTCGCGCATGACGCTGGTCAGGCCCTCGAGCAGCGGGCCATAAACGATGTACGAGTGCCCGACGATCCAACCGATGTCGGAGGTTGCCCAGAAAATGTCGCCATCTTTGCTGTCGAAAAACGTGCGCAGGTGATACGCCGTGCCGACCATGTAGCCACCATGAACATGGACGACACCTTTGGGTTTACCGGTGCTGCCGCTGGTGTAAAGAATGAACAGCGGATGTTCGGAATCGACTGGCACGGCCTCAACGTTGGCCGGGTACGAATCGAGTAATTCTTGAAACTCGTACTCGCGGCTCGAGCGTGCATGAATTTCGCCCCGCGTGAACCAGATGATTGCATCCAACTCGAGGTCTTGGGTGGCCTCAACCACGATGGATCGCAACTCGACGACCTTGCCGCGCCGATAACTGAGGTCGCCCGCAATCACGACTTTCGCGCCCGCATCCCGAATGCGATCCCGAATCGCACCGACACCGAGGCCCGCATAAATAACACTGTGAATCGCACCCAATCGGGCACAAGCCAGCATTGCAATCGCACCCTCGAGCGTCAGGGGCATGTAGATAATCACGCGATCACCAGATTGCACACCCAATGACCGCAAGCCTGCCGCAAACCTCGAGACTTGATCGAGCAGTTGCACGTAACTCAACGCCCGCCTCGAGCCGTCCTCACCGTACCAGACGATGGCATCCTGATCGCATTTCGGGCCACTCGCGTGACGGTCCAAGCAATTGAAGGTGATGTTCGTCTTGCCACCCACAAACCAAGCATGGTCTGGGAAATTATGCTCGAGCACTTTCGTCCACGGCTCGAACCAATGGTGACGCGATGCCTCTGTGTCCCAGAAAGCATCAGGGTTCTCGAGTGACTGTTGATTCTCGAGCCGAAAATCTTGGATGGTTGCAGCGGCCTGCTGAGCAGCGGGCGCGTTGAACGTCCGGTCGGTTTTGAGCAAGGTTTTGAATTCCATTTGGATAATGTTACCGCTACCGGATGCTCAAGACGTGACCGTGACGCGAAAACAGTTTGGCAAGCTCGAGGAAACCCGAATCGAAGAAGCAGCAATCCAACTTCATTTTGTTCACGTACACTGAACTGATGAATTGGTCGCGCCTCTCTCTGCTTGCAGTGCTGGTTTTATTACCGATGATCGCTTGCGGTCCTTCCAACCCGTGTGCGGTTCCACCCGACACGCGCCCGCTCACGCCGCTTAATCGCAGCACCGATCCATCGGGCAGTGAACTCGCAAGCAATGGCCTCTCGAGCACACTGCCATTGATCTTGCGTGATGCCAGCAGTGAGGCCGTCTTCAAACGTTCAGAACTCAGCAACCCGATGCGTGGCGCATTCAACTGGCTTGGGCGTGTGCCTCCAGGCTCGAGTGAACTGAACGACCCCGAGAACGAAACCGTTTTTTCGGTTGATGACCATTCTGGCCCGGTTGCCGAGGGTGGCACGCCGGACGTGTATTACCGTTTTCCGTGGCGTTGGTTTTACAAGAACGGCTCGGGTCAAAACGCCGCGCAATTCGATTTCTCTTTGCTGGACCATTACCTGGATCGGATGGCCCCAGAGAATTCTGGACGCAAGATGCACCTGGGATTCATGGCGCTCGCCGGTCGGGTTGGCGATGTCGCCAACGAACCCCATTGGCGCGGCAATGCCTCGATGCCCGATTACATCCGTGAGCGCCTGATGCGTCAAAGTCCACCGCGAGGCGTGTACTTCACGGAAACCAACAGCACCAACGCGCTCAGTTATCGCCTGAAGGCCGACCCGAGTTGGTGGCGACGCGATTTTTCTGGGCAGTTTCCGGCGTGGTATTTCTGGCCAGACTGGAACGACCCGTGGTTTGTCGGGCAAATCGAGGCGTTCATGAAAGCCCTTGCGGAACACAAGACTTCCCTGGGCGTGCCGTTGCGGGACGATCCGCGCCTGGGAGGACTCGAGGTGCGTTTTTATGGGCGTTGGGGCGAATGGCACCTCTCGGGCATTGATTACGGCACGGTCAATCGGGCGCTCGGCCTCAACCTGGACAAAGCCCCGGACGATCCCGAAGACCCGGACAATGCCCGCCGCCGGATTCTCGAGGCGCACGCTCAGAATTTCCCGAAGACACGCTTGGCATTGCTGACCGGCAATCAGGACAATCCCAGGACCTTGAGTTGGGCGCTCGAGCAGTACCCAAACGCCGGTTGGCGGCGCGATTCGTTCATGAGTCACCTGTTCGAGCAACCGCTCGAGCAATTCATGGAGATCGTGCGTTCCAATGGCGGTTTTGACCTGAACGATCCAGTGGTGAGAAGTCGTTGGATGACCGCACCGATCTGGGCCGAACGTGGCGGCGGCTGCGAAGGACCGCAACAGAACCCACAACTCGCGCCGGGACAGGTTGAACGCCTGCATGTCAGTCTGCTCGCCAACGACCTCGGGGCAGATGACCGCTTCGCCTGGATGAGCCTATCCAAAGCGGACCAACAATCGTGGCTCGAGGCCGTTCTGCGTTCCGGTTTCCGTTTGCAATTGGCTCAGGTCAGCATTCCGGTAAGCATCAAGCGTAACGATAAACTCGAGGTGGCCCTGACCTGGGACAACGTTGGGATCGCGCCCGTCTACGAAGCGGTTGAGGTGACGCTCGAGTTGCGACGCAACGACAAAACAGCCTGGGTGGGCCGGTCCAACCTGGATTTGCGCAAGTTGCTGCCCGCAAGTTCTGTCGTGCCCAATTTCTTGAAAAGCCAAAACCTGATCGTCTCGCCACACACGGTCAAAGATGTCTTCACGCTGCCCAACACCCTCGAGCCTGCCGAATACGAGGTTTGGGTCAAAGCGATTGATCCGAACTCGAACGGAACCGACCTGCAACGCCGCTATGCTCGGCAACCGTTGCGCCTCGCGCACCCGGACCGATCCAATGACGGTGCGTACCCGATTGGCACACTCGAGGTTAAGTAATCTTGGGTTTTGCCTGTTGAAGCCAAAACCGTTGCACTGCGCCCCGAATTTCTGCATCCAAAGCGAGCACGCCAAAGACAAAGGTCAGGGCTCCGAATCCGGCGGGCAGGCAAGCATCGAACAGCGGGTGAATGTTCGGCTGCCACCACGGTTTAACCAACACTGCCAACGCAGCACCGGCCATAACCGGCAGCACAAACCTCCAGCCGAGCCAAATCACCTGTGAGCGCAGTGCGGCCCGTGTGAGCAACAGTGTGGCGGCAAACAGGGCCAGTTCGGATGCCAAGGCCGCCAGCGCCGCCCCAGTCACGCCGTAAGCCTGGGGCAGGGCTACAAAGGCAATGACGGCGCTGATCGCGTACACAGCCAAGGCTCGAGCCCTGAGCCGGTACTGACGGCTGCTGGCAAATGCATTGAGCAGTGGAAAACCAATGGTTTTCACAAACGGCACAAAACCGATGATGGCAAGCGTCACCGCCGTCTCGGGTGGCCATTTGTCTGGCCAGAGGAACTGGATCAGTTCGGGTGCGGTCACAAACAGGCCAATGCCAAACACACCTCCGATGATGGCTCCAACCCGAATTGAATTGAGCACCAGCGAATCGTGACGCTCGAGCCTGATTGGATCTGCATCCTCCGGCCAGGCTTGGCACATGCGGGTGAAAAACGCCTTGCCCAGGCCGAACGGCAGGAAAAAAAGTGACCTGGGGATCTTCTCCCCTGCCCCGAACGCACCGTGATTGGAGAAACTCATCACCGGTGGAACAAGCGTGAAGCTGGGGATGTAATCGACGATGTTTGTCAGGAATTCACCGCCACCCAATGCCGGAATCCCCTCGAGCACACCACGGTCATGGCGGGGGCTATACGCAAAATTGCGCCACACCCAAATCAGGCCCAGCACAGACACGCTCGAGGTCAGGGCGATGTGCCAGAGCGCATAGGTCAAGAGGTTGCCGTTCATCAGTGGTGTCAAGATGGTCGCGCCGATATGGGCAACATTCCAGATGAAGGTGAACCGCGCACTGAGCGCAATGCGTTCACAGGCGACCATGACCGTATCCACCCAGTTCAGCAGCATGGTTACAACGGTCATTGGCAGGACCAGCACGCGCAGCAAGACGCGCAACTCTGGGTCCATCGGCCAGACGAACGAAGCGACCAAGCCGAGACTGACCACGCCAACCACCAGCACGGCCCGTAACCGGAACGAAGTCCAGATCAGGGCACGACGGCGTTCTGGGCTGGCGCCCGAGGCACTGCGGATCAGGCTGATGCTCAGGCCCAAATCGGTCAGGAAGGTGGCGAAATTCGTCAGGCCCCAGGCGACGTTCAGCAGTCCGTTGTCATGCGGGCTGAAGTGCCGCACCAGCAGCACCACACTCACGCCGATCAGTATGTGGGCCAACAGTTGCGCCAACACTTGTGCGCTCACGTCACGGCTGATGCTGGAAGGCTCGAGGGGTCGGGCAGGCACGCCTCAGTATCCATGCTCAGGTGAAATTAAGGATGGTCAAAATCGAACGGGCAAAACAATGTCCGCCGGTTGCGGACCCGGTGGACATCGGTCGAACTTGAGTTAGAGGAATGTTCTGGTTTTCTCAAAATCTGAGCTTCTCAGTTTTGATTGGGGCTTTTTTTCATGTCAAAATCTGATCTTTTCAGTTTTGACTGGGGCTTTACAGCACCCGGCGAGCACCGACGTAGCGGACGGACCAGTAGCGTTCGGACAGGCTCGAAACGATCACGCCATCGTGTGGGTTGGTGGCATGAACGACTTTGTTGTCACCAACATAGACAGCCACGTGTGAAACACCCCGACCAAAGGTGTTGAAGAATACGAGATCTCCGGGCATCAGGCCGCTGCGCCG
>JANOWZ010000730.1:0-2042 GCA_031418155.1 Deinococcales bacterium | reverse complement strand
ACCGAGATCACGTGTTGCGTCATCAGGTCTTTGATTTTCATGTCATGCCCCCTTTGGCCTGAGGCTAGAACTCGGGTATTACCAGACCGTTACCGCACGACCAATTTCAAGCCAGAATAGTTGGAATCGGCAAGGGTTGTTTGTGACTGTACAAACTGGTGATTTGTATCGAATTCTGGTGACCTGTGAGGAATCGAACAGGTCGAATTTCATTTCGGGGTTGAGTTTGTCTGGTCGTGCCTAACACCTTTGAGCCTGGTTAGGGTTGACTGGACATTGAACTTACTCGGCCCTGTGCGAACTTGAGGAACTCCCGTCGAATCTCGAGATCGGGAATCGTCTCAGCCAAGGATTCGATCACCTTGAGCGCCTGAGTTCGAGCTTTCTGTGCTTCCTCGAGATCACCTTTTTCTTGGTGTACTTCTGCGAGTTTGGCGTTGATCTGCCAGATTTCAGTGGGCAAACCAAGCTCGAGCGATAGGGAAAGTGCTGCCTCGAGATCTTTAATTACACGCTCGAGATTCTTATTCCACGCCTCGAGTACCGCGAGGGCACGGAAGTACGGAATTTGCATTCGTTTGTAATGGCGGGCCAGTTCTTTTAAGCGCTGCACTTCCTGCTTCGCCAAATCGTCATGACCGCCGCGCAGCAGGGCTTCAGTCTCGAGCCAGGTTGGTCTGAACACTGGTCGCCTGTGTTTATCGTATGGCATCAACTCACGGCGTTTGATCGCTTCGAGGGCATGTTCGCCCGCCGCATACCAGTCAGCTTGAAGCGCATTCAGGGCACAGAAGTATTCTTCAATGTGAGGAACGATTTCTCGGTTCCAACCCTTTTTGATGTTTCTGGCTTCACAGAGCAATGCCTGTGCCTCTTGAAGTCGACCAAGCTGCAACAGAACCCAGGTGAAATGGCTGTGTTTCGCCTCCTGTCCCATGTGCCTGATATCAACGATCTTCGTTTTCGGATCATCAGCTTCCATTCCAGCGTCGAGGGCTTGACCGTATTTGCCCAGTTCAAGCAATCCAAGAGCCAAGTACATCCGCGTCAGCGAATGCTTTTCATAATCCATGAATTGCATCAGGTCATGGCATTCGCGCAAGTTGACAACCGCTTCACGTGTGCGACCCATGCACAGGCAGTTCACGCCACGCAAGCCTCGAAGGATCATGCCGTCATAGGTGTTGTGCGGGTTGATGTGTTTGGCTGCCTCGATAAAATTTGAGTCCGCTTCATCCCAAAGATCAAGCGCGAAATTAAAACGCCCAATCTGCCCTTGGGCCACGCCGATCTTATTGAAGTCCCCAAGTTGCTCAGCAATGCGCCATGCCTGAATGCAGGATAACTTGCCAGCGGCGTGCTGGTCATTGTCCGATTCATCGTCGCTGCGCTCTAAAAGAAGATCGTATTCGGCCAATAAATCATTGGTGCTTCTGGCCTGCTCGAGCTTGGTTTCAAGCATGGCACGGTGGGTTCCACCGCCACCTGTCTTGTTGTAGTTGACTTTCTCACGCACGTACTGGATTTCAAGCTGAATGCTGGGGTCTTCGGCCTCGTGTTCAAAGGCGAACATCTGATCCAGCACTTGTTGTTCCAACTCGGGCTGATGAAGGCCCGTTGCGTGATAGCACTTCCACAGGGCGTGGTACAAATCAAAGCGTTCACGGTCAGTAAGGGTGCGTACATCGAAGTGCGCAGGCGGTCTACTGAGCAAGGATCGCACCACCTCAAGGTGCGTCACAGCCTCACGAGAAGCCCGCAGTTCAACCGCTTCAAGCCCTGCTTTCAGGCTGTAGTGCGCAACCGCCTCGAGTTGTCCTGCCCCAATCGCATGACCGGCCAGCACCGCCGCTGGCGCGTTGGCCGCCTCGAGCGTTTCGAGTGCGCGACGGTGAAAAACTTTGCGTCGCGCATCGCCCGCTTCGGTGTAGGTCACGTCCCGAATCTTGTCGTGCGCGAACGTGTACCGGTTCGCCTCGAACAGCAACCGCGCATTCAAGAGCTCGTCAAGTGCGGTCAGGCCATCACTTTCTGGCAACCCA
>JANOWZ010000729.1:0-3010 GCA_031418155.1 Deinococcales bacterium | reverse complement strand
CTCGCCTGCTGCGCGATTGAAATGATGGCCTCGACGGATGCCCGCAACGACCTTGCGCGATTTGGATCTGAGGTCTTCCGCGCCAGCCCGCGCCAATCAGACGTGCTGATCGTCGCCGGTCGCTTGAGCAAAAAAATGGCCCCAGTCATGCGTCGCGTGTACGACCAAATGCCCGATCCGAAATGGGTCATCAGCATGGGTGCGTGCGCCTCGAGTGGCGGGATGTTCAACAATTACGCGATTGTGCAAAACGTCGATTCGGTCGTACCAGTCGATATTTTCGTTCCCGGTTGCCCACCGCGTCCCGAAGGTCTGATCTACGCCGTGATGCAATTGCAAAAGAAAATCCAAGGTCAAGCGATTGATGATTACGGCACACCGTTGCCGATGGTCGAGGCGTGGACCCGATGAGTCTCGCACGCGCCCTCGAGCTTGCAAGCGCACGCGAGTACGCCGTGCAAGACGGATTGCAATTCAAAACCGTGATCGCGCCTCGAGACACCTTCAAAGCGTATTTGTTCGAGCTTCGTCAGGCTGGATTCAAAATGCTCGCCAGCGTCATGGGCATCGATTACCTCGAGTACACGGAGTTCATGCCGGAACGTTTCGCGGTCGTCTATCAACTTTTGAACTTGACGAACGCCGAACGCATCATCGTCAAAGTTTACGTTCCCGATGGCGAGAGATTGCCCAGCGTCACCGACCTTTGGGGCACCGCAGACTGGCACGAACGCGAAGTCTACGACCTGTTCGGTCTCGAGTTTGAAGGACACCCAGACTTGCGCAAAATTCTGACCCCAGAAGATTTGGATGGTCATCCGCTGCGCAAAGATTTCCCGCTCGGCGAATCACCGACCCTCTTCCGCGAGGGCCGTTTCATTGACCCAGGCGCATTCCGCGCAGGATTAAGCGGCAAGAGTGCGGGCCTGTCCGGGTATCGCGGTGGCGCCCGCATCGACTCGAGCTTGACACCCAAAATTCCAGCCGATTCGCAGAAAAATTAGAGGAAAAGGAAAGGTAAAAGAGGCGATTCCGCCCGCAAGGTGCGTCTTGGGATCAAGAAAAAAGTAAAACCAAAAATCTCAAGCCCTTACTTTCATCTTTCCTCTTTGATCTTTTCTCCCGCCCTTCGAGGAGCATCATGACCAAACCAGCCGAGCGACCAAAGAAAGCCCCCAAGAAATCCGACATCAAACTCGAGACTCGACGTGAAGTTTTGATCCCGCAAGAAGCCTCGAGCCTGGTTGGTGGATCGGGATTGCTGCACACCGAAACGATGACGTTGAACGTCGGGCCGCAACACCCGAGCACGCACGGTGTTCTTCGCGTGATCGTGGACATGGAAGGCGAAATCGTCACCAAAGTTGTGCCGGTGATCGGCTACCTGCATACCGGTTTCGAAAAGACGATGGAGAACCGCACTTACGCGCAGAATTTTACGTTCGCGCCACGCATGGATTACCTGCATGGTTTCGGTTACGAACTTGCGTATGCACTGCCGGTTGAACAACTGACCGAGGCCATCGTGCCGGAACGTGCGCAAGCCATCCGCATTCTGCTCGTCGAGTTGAATCGCATCTCGAGCCATCTGGTTTTCTTCGGCACGGGCATGTTGGACCTCGGCGCGATCACACCGTTCTTTTATGCCTTCCGTGAACGCGAAGAGATTCTGGATTTGTTCGAGGCCATCGGCGGACAGCGATTGCACCAAGGTTACTTCCGTGTCGGCGGCGTTGCCAAAGACACACCAGAAGGTTTCGAGGCTGCCGTCAAAAAATTCCTCGATGGTTTTGAAGCCAAAGTGGACGAGTACGAGGCGCTGTTCGCGGGCAACCCAATCTTCCTCGAGCGTGCAGGTGGCGTTGGCGTTCTTTCGAGCGAGATGGCAATTGACCTCGGCATCACCGGACCGAACCTTCGCGCCAGCGGTGTCAACCACGACCTGCGCAAAGCCGCACCTTATGCGGGTTACGAAACCTACAAGTTCAACGTACCGACCCGTCAAAACGGCGATTGCCTCGACCGCTTCATGGTCCGCATTGACGAAATGCGAGAGAGCGCCAAAATCGTGCGCCAGGCCCTCGAGCGCCTGAAAACCCCAGGCCCAATTCAAGACCCCAACCGCAAGATTTCCCTGCCGCCACGCGAAGAACTCGAGACGAGCATGGAAGCCGTGATCCACCACTTTAAACTTGTGACTGAAGGCTATCACCCGCAAAAAGGTGAGGCTTACGTGCCCACAGAATCGGCCCGAGGTGAGCTTGGTGCTTACGTGATCTCCGACGGTGGTTCGATGCCATACCGGATTCACTTCCGCAGCCCAAGCTTCGTGAACCTGCAAGCCCTGCCACACGTCGGCACGGGCGGACTGTTCGCCGATTTGATCACCTGCATCGCCAGCCTTGACCCCGTGATGGGCGACGTGGACCGGTAGTGACTCAAATCCTGCCAGCACAGAACCTCGAGACAGAAGTGCGTCACCCGCATTTCACGCTCGAGCAATTCATGCAAATGGCAGAACTTGGCTTCTTTGAAAACCAGCACGTCGAACTGATCCGAGGAGAAATTTTCGTCATGCCACCAGCCGGACCAAAACACGCCGCGTTCATCCGACTGTTGACACGCCGCTGCCTAGAACAATTTCAACAACGCGCCAGCGTCTCACCGCAATGCCCCGTGGTCATCAACCGTGAGAACAACGACTACCTCGAGCCTGACGTGGCGCTCCTGCATTTTGAGGCGAACGAATACGCGGATCGGGATGTGACACCGCAAGATGTTCACCTCGCCATCGAAGTCAGTGACAGCACTTTGCGTTACGACCGCCTGACCAAAACCGTTCTGTACGCCGAATACGGCATTCCCGAAGTTTGGATCATCAACGTCAAACGCAACGAACTCGAGGTGTACCGCAAACCCAGCATTGACGGGTACGGCAGCAAAGAAACATTTTCAGTAAATCAAGAAGTTGCACCGCTCGAGTTTCCAGACACGCCAATCAGGTGGTGGT
>JANOWZ010000728.1:0-1897 GCA_031418155.1 Deinococcales bacterium | reverse complement strand
AACCGTAACAGTCGCCCCAACCTCGAACGACATTGGCTTGATTGATCAGCGAATCGAACGCCGGACCACGGGCTCGGGCGCTCGGGCTCGAGGTGTAGAGGATGGTGGATTGCTCGAGCGTTTTGGTTAAGGTAGCAGATCGTAATTGCTCATCCTGGTCCCCAAGCCTGACCTGATCTGCTACCCTAACCAGCACATGCCAGCCGCAACACCAGACTTTGAGAGCCTCTCCCGAGAGGAACTTGTCACTGTCTCCAAAGCTCTGTACCAAGCCGTGCAAGACCTCACCGCTCGTTGCGAACATCTCGAGCGACGGGTGCAAGAACTCGAGGCTGGCAAGCCACCCAAGAAGACCAGCCAGAATTCCAGCGTCCCGCCCAGCAACGATCAAAAACCGAACTCAACGAACGAAACTCGTCTTGCTCACAAGACGGCACCTGACGGGCCGTTCGCGCGAGTTGAAACCCGCCAGAAAAGCATTGGTCGAACTGGTGGTGGTCGCACGCTCGATCCGAACCCAGATGCGCAGATCATCTTGCGTCCAGACACCTGCCAAAGCTGCGGATCATTTTTGCTCGATGCGCTCGAACGAACACATGCCGTGTACGAGAAGATCGAATTACCCAAAATCAAACCGATCATCACTCGAATCACGCAACTCGAATGTCAGTGCAAGCATTGCGGTACGCGAACACTGGCCAGCCCACCCGCGAATCTTGAACCCGGAAGTCCATACGGCTCAAGCATCCAATCGTTGCTGACCACACTCCGATTCCAGCACGCCATCGGCTACCAACGCCTTTGCGCTGTGATGAATGATGTGTTTGACGTGTCAATCAGTGAAGGCGCGATCAGCAACAGTTTTGAGAATTTGCTCGAGAAACTCGAACCCCGAGTGCAAGAGATCACCGATGCAATCCGGGATGGTAGCGGTGTGATGAGCGATGAGACGAGCGCGAATGGCCCGTCAGGTGCCGTATTATGAGTAAGAAGTGCTCGAGTGCAAGGAAAAACCTGGTGGGAATGGGTGTTTCTCACAACTCGAGCTTGCTTGCATGTGATCAAATCCAGCCGCGCGTTCGACGTGATCGAAGGTGTGTTTACGAGGGAGCATCTCGAAATTGCTCGTCCAGCGTTTTGGGTCAGTGATTTGCATGGCGCTCAAGCCAAGAATCCAGCAGAAGTTTGGCAAGTTTGCCTCGCGCATCAACTTCGTGATTGCCAATTCGCGGTAGATGCTGGGGATTGGTTGTTCGCGCCTGTGATGCTGGGGTTGTTCGCACGGGCACTTGAAATCAATAAACGACGAGAGCAACTTGCGGTGAGTACCTGGGTTTCGTACCGGAATGCGATTAAGCAAGACTTGAAAGCTGCATTGCTGATCAGCCCGGTGCACGCTGACGGACGACGGTTGTTGAAACGGTATTTGAAAGTCCGGGATTCACTGCTGGTGTTTCTCGAGTTCCCTGATGTTCCCGCGACGAATAATGCTTCAGAACGAGCGATTCGGTGGTCGGTGATTTTCAGGCGTGTGACGAATGGGATGCGTTCATTGTGGGGCGCGGAGTTGTTTGCGGCGGTTCGGAGTGTGGTGAATTCTGGGGGTTTGCATGGGTGGGATGCGTTCGAGTCGATCCGACGTGCGCTCGAGTCTGGACCGTTTCTACCGGTGCTGTCAAACCCCAGTTGAGCAATTACGTTTAAATTCCCTTCTTTATCCATCCAGCCAATGGCTACTTTGTCTTCGTCGGTCATATGGCGTTGTAATGGTGTATCAATTGCACCAGGATCAACGGCAAAGGCACGCACACCGTGCGGTTCGCCTATTTTGTCTAAGGAGAGGGCAAACAGGGCATTGGCAGATTTGGCTTGAGAATATGCAGTCCACTTTTCGTAA
>JANOWZ010000727.1:0-2160 GCA_031418155.1 Deinococcales bacterium | reverse complement strand
ACGCACCTGGCGGGCGCGGCGCTCGGATCGCTGATCACCACGGCCTCACCATTGGTGACGGTGGCCCTGTCCGCCGCGATGGGGCTCGAGAAAATTCCATTGCGGGCCTGGATTGGACTGGGACTGGGCTTGCTCGGCGTGTACGCGCTTTCGGCGAGTTCTGGCTCGAGCGGCGCAAATTTGTTTGGCATCGCCTGGTTGGTCTTGGCCGCCGTCTCCTGGGGCGTGCTGGGATTGATCGGTGGGCAGGCCGTCGCCAAGCACGATGCGTTGCCCGTGACCGCCTGGGCGAGCGCGATTGCCTGCGTGACCACAGCCTTTTTCGTTCCGTGGGAAACCTCGAGCCACCCGATTGGACCCATCACACCGGGGGTGATCGCTGGTATTGCCTACATCGGCATTGTTTCCACCGCCGTCGCCTTCAGCGCCTGGGTTTTCGGTGTCTCCAGGGCCGGATCGGTGCTTTCTGGGATTGCATTCTTTGCGCAACCGGTGGTGGGTGGATTGCTCGGCTGGGCGCTGTTGGGCGAACAACTCGGACCGGTGTTTGGGTTGGCGGCGGGATTGCTATTTGCAGGGGCGATGCTGGCACGCCCAGACAAGCCAGCGGGAAACCAAACGCTCGAGGGAAACCGATCTTGAGGTAGAACTGTGGCGTGTTTCAGGCGCTGCTCGAGGTCATCTTCCCGGTTGTATTCATCACCTTTGTCGGCACGGCTTTGGGTCGAACCCTCAAAATCGAGCAGGGTTCGATCTCGAAAATCGTCCTGTTCGCCCTCGCGCCCGCGCTGGCCTTCGACAACCTTTCCAAATCCACGGTTCAAGCGAGCGTCGCATTCAGCATCATCAGCGCCTACATCAGTTTCGAGGTCGTCATGGGATTGATCGCGTGGTTCTCGAGCCCGGACATCAATCCATCCACCCGGCGGGCGATGGTGGCGAGCGTCATCACCGGCAACAACGGCAATTTCGGCCTGCCAATCAGCCTGTTCGCGTTCGGCAAAGCGGGGCTCGAGCTTTCACTGGTGATTTTCACGATCAGCGTGTTTTTCACCTTTTTGATCGGCCCAGCCATTTTGAGCGAATCGCAAGATTGGCGCTCAAGGGCGACGGCGGCGTTCAAACTCCCATTGTTTTGGGCGGCAAGCGCGGGCGTGCTCGTCAATGTCTTGCAGATTCACATCCCGATTGGCCTCGAGCGTGGCGTGCATTTGATCGGACAGGCGGCGATTCCAATTCTACTGCTCTCACTGGGCCTACAAATCGGTCAGCAGGGTTTACCGAAACTCGAGGGTCCGATCGTTCGTTCGAGTACACTGCGACTGATTCTTGGCCCCGTTGTAGCGTTCGCGGCTGGAACACTCTTGGGCTTGAGGGGCCTCGAGCTTGCGGTACTGGTCCTGTCTGCCGCGATGCCGACCGCCGTCAATGCGTTCTTGCTTGCCAGCGAATTGAACGCCGACTCGAGGACCGTGGCCGGAACCGTGGTTGTGACCACCGTGGCCAGCCTGCCGGTGATCGCGTTGGTCGTGGCGCTGTTTCGGTAAGCTCGAGGGTTCATGTTCGGTTCATGCGATTGAGCATTCAAGCGATGAACCTCATCAACCCGCAGGCTCGAGCATCCGTGAGGGTGAGGACTTCAATCGGTTCTCGAGAAGCTTGGGGCCTTGTTCAAAATGGCCTGAGCATCGTTTCGATTCTGATCTCGGCGCTCATTCACAACCGCTGAATCTTCAGTTGCAACTCATTGCCGCCAACCAGGGTGGGAGGTGGAGGTACAACCATGAAACGATTCGCAAGCAAGTCCATCTTACTCACAGCCCTTCTCGCCTCGGGCATCGCATCGGCACAATCCCAGGCGGCCAGCAGTGTCACGCTCGAGTTGTTCGCAGCAAAACCGAGTGAGTCCAGCCAAGCCATCTCCAGCCTCGAGATTGACGCGGGCGGTGCAAATTTGAAGTCCATCGAAATGCCAACCACGACGAGCAAAGCCCGTTTCTTGCGGGCAAACGTCACGGATGGCTCTGGCATCAAAAGTTTTGTTTACCGCATCATCGCCGCGCCCAGCAACGGTCGGATTTTTATTCTGACCCCGGATCGCAAAGCCATCGCCTTGAACAAGTTCTTGGCCTCGACCGGGCTCGAGGTTGGCACGGACAA
>JANOWZ010000726.1:0-1706 GCA_031418155.1 Deinococcales bacterium | reverse complement strand
CCATCTCGAGGACTTGATCGAGCGTCACGGTTTGGGGTTGTTCCGCGATTTTTGCCATGACTTATCGTACTCCTGTTCAGTTCCAGCGTCCGCCACGGTTGCCACGGCTTTGTTCTGGTTCCGGGGCGCTGTAGCCAAGCTCTTCGCTGCGTGAAACCTTCTTGCGTCCATACAAGCCTTCGAGCACGAATTCCACGGCGGCGAGGGTGTGACCGTCGCTCGAGCCTTCGGCGAGTTCGCGGGCGAGTTTGATCAGGCCGGGTGCTTTCTCGAGTTCTTTCATGCCTGCTTTGTCGGATTGCGGGATGTTCAGGGTGTTGCCCGCCTCGAACCAGTCTTCGAGTTCTTTGGTGTTGGCGCGAACGCGACGCGAGTAGACGGCTCCGGCGGCTTTGCGGATCATGTCTTTGGCGATGTTGTCGGCACCTTTGAGTTCGCCTTCGTACTCGAGTTCCATCTTGCCGGTGATCGCGGGCAACCCGGCGTACAGGTCCAGCGGTCGGGCGATGGCTTCGCCGCCATCCACAATCGTGCGCCGTTCGGCGTTGGAAACCAGAAGCTCGAGCAAACTGATCGGTAAGCGTTGCGAGACACCGGATTGCTTGTCCACGCGGTTGTCATCACGGGCTTGGAAGGCGATCTCCTCGACGATTTCGGCGACAAAACTGGGGATTTCGGCGCGTGGTTTGCCGTCCACCTCGAGCCATGCCTCTTGTCGGGTGATGTCCATGCCGCGTTTGATGTCGGTCGGGTAGTGCGTGCGAATTTCGGACCCGATACGGTCTTTGAGTGGCGTGACGATCTTGCCACGGGCCGTGTAATCTTCCGGGTTGGCCGAGAAGGTCAGCATCACGTCAAGCTCGAGGCGGATTGGGTAGCCTTTGATTTGAACGTCACCCTCTTGCATGATGTTGAACAATCCCACTTGCACTTTTGGCGAAAGGTCCGCGAGTTCGTTGACCGCGAAAATCCCACGGTTGGCTCGAGGCAGCAATCCGTAATGCACGGTCAACTCATTGCCGAGGCTTTGGCCCATGCGTGCGGCCTTGATCGGGTCCACATCGCCGATCATGTCGGCCACGGTCACATCTGGCGTGGCGAGCTTTTCGACGTAGCGTGCGGCTCGAGGCAACCAGGCAACCTTGGTGGCATCGCCATATTCGGCCAGGATTGCGCGGGCCTCGCTCGAGACTGGGTTCATCGGGTCATCGTGCAGTTCGGTCCCGAGGATGTACGGCACTTCCTCGTCCAACAAATCCGTAATGGCCCGCAAGATGCGAGATTTCGCCTGCCCACGCAATCCGAGCAGAATAAAGTTCTGCTGCGCCAGCAATGCGTTCACGACCTGCGGCACAACCGTGTCCTCGTACCCGATCACACCTTGAAAAATGGGTTCTTTGACCTTGAGTTTGGCGATGAGGTTCTCACGCACCTCGTCTTTGACAGAACGGGCGCGATAACCGGATTTCTTCAATTCTGCGAGTGTGGTGGCTTTCACCTGTTCACAATAGCAAGAGGAGTGCTTGTGAAACTGTACGTTCGGTCTTGTTAGGCCATTGTGCTCATACAGCGGTTTTCGGAATGATTCGGAATTTTGCGGGCAAAATTCGCTCATTTTTCCTCAACCGCTGTCGTTTCCACTCGCATGGCTCGCCAAATGCTTTGATTCCAAAGCATTTGTGAAATTGCTGTAATTCGAGAACGTT
>JANOWZ010000725.1:0-1746 GCA_031418155.1 Deinococcales bacterium | reverse complement strand
CGGCTGGATTGGTGTGCTGCTGGTGATCGTGGGCTTTGCCGCGCCCGTGTTGATTTTAAGCATTGTGCAAATCAGGCTCGACCCGACCTTTGCGCTGCCCAAACGTTACCTCGAGTTGCATTTGGCAAGCGGCGCGGGCGCAATCTTGGTTTCCAACTTGCTCGAGACGGTGTTGCGCCGGAGGCGCACGGGTGGGTGATTGCGCCGAAGGCGCACAAGAGGGTGATTGCGCCTCCTCAAGTCGGCATGTCAAACGACCCTGGGCTAGACCGGACACACTCGAGCCTTGGTTAAAGGTCTGCGCAAGGTTTCGTAAACCCGAAGTTTAGGTTGAACTCACGCCACTCGAGGCCCAATTCGGGTATTGTGAACTCATGAGAAACGCCCAGAACGTCGTGAAACTCGGATTGAAACTTGGAACCTTCGCTGCACTTGCCGCCACACTCTCGAGTTGCTTGTTGGTGATTACCGATGGTGGCACGCCAACGGTCTCCAATGTTCAGGCGCAAGCGACATACTGCGCACCAGGCAATTCAGCCACAGATGTGACAAATCTCGATTTCAAATTCGAGTACACCGGTAACGTCGATATTGATCGTGTTGAAGCTGCTTGGCTTGTCATCCCCTTTGACAAAGGCACAGATGGAGATAAGACATTTGATGCGAGCGTTACGAACCCCCTAACTCCACCAGCAAACTTTAAAGTTCGTAGCACCATTGTTGGCGGCAATTTAATTAAGTTTATTTCCGGCCAAACCTTCAAGGGAACACTGAGACTCACGATGGGTGATGGGATTGACGCAAATGTTCCTGCTGATCTTGAAGGTATTCAAGCGCAAGCAATTACCGTGAACAACTCCGCGCGTCTGTGGGTTCGAGGCATCACTAAGGCTGGCGCAAACACCGAATGGGCAAAGGCCAATAACATCACAACGCCAGCAACCCGCGCCAGCGGACCTTGCGACGGTAACATCTAAAGTCCAACCTCTAATCTTGAGAGACGCCCACTCCTCGAGTCGGGCGTTTTGCTTTTCCTCAGGATCTGACCCATCAAGGTACGATGCGGTTCATGGATGCCATCGCAGAGAATGATTCCAAATACTCCAAAGCGCAGATGCTCGAGATCATCTTTCCGGGCAACACGAACAGCCTCGGCACGGCGTTCGGTGGGCACATGCTTTCCCTGATGGACAAGGCGGCGGCGTTCGCGGCGGGACGCTACAGCCTGACGGCGGTCGTGACCGCATCGATTGACCGGGTGGATTTTCGCGTGCCGATCCGCGTGGGCGATGTGGTCGAACTGGTCGGCACGGTCGTCGGTGTCGGTCACACGTCCATGAGCGTTCGGGTCGATGTCTTCAAAGAAGACCGGGCGACCCGAGCCCAAACGCTGGCGACACAGGGGTTTTTCGTGATGGTTTCGATTGGCGCGGATGGCAAACCTGCAATCGTCAACCGGCCTGAACCTCGAGTTGAATCTCAGGCCGAATCTCAGGTTGGATCTCGAGGTCCGGCATGAGTCGCACGCCTGAAACTGGTGGGCCGGAACGCGGCTCCGAATCCAGCACCGAATCCAACACCGAGCACAACATCACCACCGGTCCGTTGCGAATCTGGTTGGTTCGGCACGGCCTGACCGGATGGAACCTCGAGGGACGCTGGCAGGGTTGGTCTGACACGCCATTGCATGACGATGGTCGCACTCAGGCCCGAGGTTTGCGGGCACGGTTCGCGGGCAAAAGTTTC
>JANOWZ010000724.1:0-5912 GCA_031418155.1 Deinococcales bacterium | reverse complement strand
TAGTAGAAATCATCAATGAAGTACCGGCGTTGCAAGAGCATCGTCAACCAGTTCGGCGCGATCTGAACGGTGTGATCGCGGCGGTAGTACAACTGAAAGGCGAAGCCAGCACCGGCCAGCACGAAGACCAGCGAAAGGATGTAGCCGAGCGTCGCATCGCCAATCGGCACGACCTCCGGGGTTCCGTAATAGACAAAACGTTGGAACCAACCGTTCGCAATCGGGCTGCCCACAAAGCCCATCACAAACGCGAGCGTGGCGAGAATCACCAACGGAACGATCATCTCAGGACCAGACTCGTGCGGGTGATCGCTGGCGTGATGACCATGATCGTGCTTGGCCTGCTCGTCCGCGTCGGCTCGAGACATGTTCAAGGTCGGTTCGCCCTCTTGGTTCCATTCGGCGGCGTACCACGGGCTGACCGTCTTCGGTTTGTGGAAGGCGATGATCATCATGCGGGTCGTGTAGAACGCGGTCAGAACCGCCGTGATCGCACCCATGATGTACAACGCGCCGTTGCCAGATTGAACGGCGTGCAAGATCTCGTCTTTGGACCAGAAGCCTGCGGTCAGCGGCACGCCCATCAATGACAGTGCGCCAACCCAAACCGTGCCGAGCGTCCACTTCTGGTATTTCGCCAGGTGATCCATCTCGAAAATGTCCTGCGTGCCCGAGCCGTGAATCATGCTGCCCGACCCGAGGAAGAGGAGCGCTTTGAAGAAGGCGTGGGTCAGCAAGTGGAAGATCGCGGCGGTGTAACCGAAGACACCCAAGCTCATGAACATGTAACCCAATTGCGAGAGCGTCGAGAACGCCATGATCTTCTTCGCGTCCGCCTGTGCCGGGGCCATCGTTGCGGCGAACAGGGCCGTGATGCCACCGATCCAAGCGATGATCGGAAGAACATTTCCGATGTCCATGATCGGGAAGGCTCGAGCGACCAAGTAAACGCCAGCCGCAACCATCGTCGCGGCGTGAATCATGGCCGAAACTGGCGTGGGGCCTTCCATCGCGTCGGGCAACCAGACGTGAAGCGGAAACTGGGCGCTCTTGCCGACGGCGGCCAAGAACAACAGCAGTCCGATACCGGTCGCTGCACCACCCAGCGCGGTTGAAAGTTCACCGCTCGCACCTCGAGCAATGATCGTTGGAATGTCCAGCGTGCCGGTGCATTGGTAGAGCCAGAACAATCCGCCCATGAACGCCAGATCGCCGATACGCACCGTCAGGAAGGCTTTCTTCTGCGCCTGCTGTGCGCTTTTTTTCTTGTAAAAAAAGCCGATCAGCAGGTACGACATCAAGCCCATGATCTCCCAATACAGAAGAAGGTGGAAGAAGTTTTTCGCCATGACCATCGCCAGCATCGCGGCGGCGAACAAATTGATGTAAGCAAAAAAGGTCGGGTAGCGTTCCTCGCCCCACATGTAACCAACGGCGAAGAGGTGAATCAGCGTGCAAACAATCGTGACCATCAACAAGGTGATCGCGGCAACCTGATCGATGTAATGACCATACGGAATGCCAGCCTCACCTTTGATCACCAGCCAGGACCATTCTTGAACGAATGGAAATCCGCTCGAGGCCGGTTTGATGATTGCATTGTCGATCGCGGCGGCGAGTTCTTCGCTGTGGTGCTTCGGTGATGCGACACCCTCGCTGCTCGAGTGTTCGCCCATCGTTGCGCCCTCAGCCATTGCAGCGGGTTTGGCCTCGACAGCCAGCGCGGATTTCTCGAGGGCTTCTTTTGCCTTCTCTGCTTTCTCGAGTTTGTAAATCGCACCCATTTGGTTCGGATTCCATTCCGGTGCTGCCTTGAACGCCTCGGCGAAAATGCCAATGGCGACCACGGCGGAAAGCGCGATCATGCCCGTGGCGAACCAGGCGGCGCTGCGTCCGGGCATGGATTTGCTGAACAACGTAATCAGCAGCCACCCGAGCGCCGGGAACAGCGGGATCAGAATTGCGTAATCAGCGAACATCGTGGCCCCCTCGAACTACTTTTTTGATCTCGAGCCTGAAGATTGACCTCACAGCGTCATCTCCATCAGGTCGTCCGGTTTGACCCCACCCTTGGAACGGAAGACGTTGATGAAAATCGCCAGACCAACCGCAACTTCGGCGGCAGCAATCGCCACGATGAACAGCGCGAACAAATGACCTTGAACATTCTGCGGATCGCCATACGCGGCGAAGGTCACGAAGTTTAGCATCGCCGAGTTGAGCATGATTTCAACGCTCATCAGCACGGCGATCAAATTCTTGCGGGTCAGCACGCCGTAAATCCCGATCAGAAACAAGATGCTCGAGAGTCCCAGGAAATGCCATTGCGTGATGTCGGAATTCGCAAAGGATCGAATGAAAGCGAGAATCTGATCCATTACGCCACAACCTTTTCGTTGGCCCGTGCAAGCTCGGCTTCGTGCTCGAAGCTCATCGCAGGACGCAACAACTCACCGGCGTTGACTGGCTTATCGACATCGTTCAACATGCCGATGTCACCCTTGATCGTTTCGCCATCGCGTTTGGTCAGGACGATTGCGCCGACCATCGCCACGGTCAGGATCACGGATGCGATCTCGAACGCGAGGAGCGTGCCATTGATGCCGTTCGTCTCGGGACTCGAGAGCAGGACCTCGCCGAGTTTGCCACCAGCGATGGCTGCGACGTTGTTGCTGAACGTCGTGCCGCCTCCGGTCGCGTAACGGACAATGAACGTTCCAATCGCCACGGCGAAGACAAACATCGTGCCGAATGCCGCGATCTGATTGACCGGACTCGAGAGTTTGATGCGCCGCGATTGCGTCATCATGATGATGAAAATCGTGACGATGGGAATTGCGCCCGCGTTGATCAGGATTTGCAACATGCCGAGGAACGGCACGCCGAGCATGAAGAACAATCCGCCAATCGCAAAGAAAGAAAGCGCCAGTGAAAGAGCAGCATTCAAGAGTTTGCTCGAGGACACCGAGTACCAAGCCGTCGAAATCACGGCCAGCGCAACCAAGTAGAAGAAGGTGGCTTGAATCATGATTTGCCTTTCTTCTTGTCTAACTTGCCGCCCTTGAGACGCTTGGTGAAATCTGCGAACTCCGCCATTTGACCCTTAGCGAGCATGTCTGCTTGAACCGGCCAGGTTTCAATCCCAGCCTCGAGCGCGATGCCCACAGCCGTCATGATGCCCTCGAGTGTGGCTTTGTCGAGCTTGGCGAGTTGCTCGAAGGTCAGGTGTCCAGCCGCGTACAAGGCGGTGCTGCGACGTGGGCCGATGCCTTCGATGATGTTGTAGTCGTCACGGTGTTCGGTCGGTTCTGCAACGGCTGCAACCGGTTCAGGCTTAGCGACATGTGCGGGAGCCTCGATAACTTCAGCAACAGGTTCAACGACTGGAGCCGCTGCAACGGGCTCAGGCTCAGCGATTGGTTCAGGTTCGACCACAGGAGCGGCAACCTCGAGCACGGGTTCTGGCGCAGCGACTTCAGCGACAGGTGCGGGAGTCTCAACCACAGATTCGGGAGCAGGAGCCTCAACGACTGGCGCAACTGCAACGGGTTCAGGTTCTGGCGCTGGAGCTTCAGCAACGACCGGAGTTTCGACCACCGGCTCGGGTTCCATCACTGGCGCAACTGCAACTGGTTCGGGTTCTGGCGCTGGAGTTTCGGCGACCGGAGCGGCGACCTCTAGCACTGGTTCTGGCGCGGTCACTTCAGCCACGACCGGAGTTTCGACAACTGGCTCGGGTTCAGGTGCAGTGACCTCAGCGACAACTGGCTCGGGTTCAGGTGCAGCGACCTCGGCGACAACTGGCTCAGGTTCAGGTGCAGCGACCACTGGTGCGGCGACCTCAGCGACAGGAGCCTCAACTACCGGAGCGGCTTCAACCAGTGGCGCGGGAGCTTCTTCAACTGGACTCGAGACGAGTGCTTGCGGAGCGGCTTCAACCACTGGCGCGGCGGCTCCGGCAGGAACCCAACGTTTGACCTTGGAAGACTTTGGAGCTTCGGTTTCGGCTGGTGCAGCAGCGGCTACGGGAGTCGGCGCAGCTTCAACCGCTGGCGCGGGTTCGCTCGAGACTTCGGTGGTCGCACCGGCTGGACTCCAACGTTTGACTTTCGAGGATTTTGGTTTCTCGTCCACGACTGGAGCGGCAACAGCAACCGGCGCGGCAGCTTTCGCAGCGACCGGAGCGGCGGCAACTGGTGCAGCAGCAACCGGCGCAACCGGAACGGCAGCCGCCATCTTCGCCTTCTCCATCAAAGCCAATCCGCCCGGTTGTTCCTCGAGTGGTGCTTTGACGATCTTGCCGTGCAAGGTGTTTTCCGCAATTTCCTCGCGGTATTCGACTCCGATTTTCGGGCTGTACCATTGACGCGCCCGCAAACCCTGATCGTCCAAGAATTCCTTATCGGCCTTCAAGGATTGCACGTTGAACGTGGACAGCTCGAAATCCTGAATCGTCACAATTGCGCTGGCTGGGCAAGATTCCACGCAGGCGGCGCAGTACATGCAGTTGACCAGATCGATATCGAAACGCTCGAGCACGAATCCCTTACCGGCTGGGTTTTTCTTGCGTTCAATCGTGATCACTTGGCTCGGGCAAACTTTTTCGCAGGCGAGGCATGACACGCAACGGTCGCTACCGTCCTCGTTTTTGATCAGCGCGAGTGATTGCACCGAAACCGGTGGCAGGTCGGGTTGCGTGAACGGGTACATCTCGGTGAAGACCGGATCGAATTGTTCGTCGTAGGTTTTCTGCATCCCTTTGCCGATGCCGGAAACGGCGCTCCAAATGTCTTTCAGTAAGCTCATTGACCCCTCCCTCCCTTTTCTTACTTCTGGATGTTGCGAACGTTTGGAGCCATGTTTGTGCGGCGACGAATTGGAACACCTTTAGGACCCGTGTTTTGACGCACATCGACCTTGCGGAAAATCGGTGGCACGATGAACACCAGAATGCCCAAGATGGTGATGATCGAGATGACCGCACCGATGACTGGATTCAACCTCGAGACGGCAGCCAGCAGCAATCCGACCAAGGACAGTGGGATCAGTCCTTTCCAGCAGAGTTCCATCAGTTGATCGTCACGGAAGCGCGGCAGCGTGGCGCGAATCCACATGTAGAAGTACACGCCCGCCGCCGCCTTCAAGAGCGAAATGGCCGCGTAGATCACGTTGCGCAACAGGTTCCCAGCTGGATCGGCTGGGTTGCCCCAAACGAAGAGTTCCTTGTAACCCAAGATGTTGTTGGCGAATCCGTCCGGCAATGGCAGCGTGTGCCAACCACCCAGGAAGAAGACCGCGAGCACCGCAGGCAGCAAATACAACTCTGCGAATTCGGCGACGAAGAAGAAGCCGAAACGCATGCCGCCGTATTCGGTGTTGAACCCGGCAACCAATTCGGATTCGGCCTCGGGCAAGTCGAACGGGGTCATCTTAATTTCGGCGAGACCGGCGATCAGGTAGATCACGAACGGAATGAACAGTGGGAAGACGTTCCAACCGTGCACGAGTTGGTAATCGGCGATCTCGGTCAGGTTCATCGAGCCGGTGTAAACGCAAACCGCGAGCAGCGCAATCGAAAGTGGAACCTCGTAACTCACGAGTTGCGCGGCGGCTCGCAAACCACCCAAGAGGCCGTACTTGTTGTTCATGCTCCAACCGGCGAGCAGCACGCCGTAAGACCCGAGCGTTCCGGCGGCGATGATGAAGATGGCTCCGGCATCGACGTTGGCAAACACCCAACCCGGCGCGAACGGAATCACGGCCATCAGCAAGAAGGCCGAAACGAAGACGAGCACGGGCGCAATCGTGAAGATCGTTTCCTCAACCATGCCCGGCGAGTGATCTTCTTTGGCGACGAGTTTGAGCGCGTCGAAGACGGTTTGCAACGATCCGCTCGGGCCGTGATGCAATGG
>JANOWZ010000723.1:0-7780 GCA_031418155.1 Deinococcales bacterium | reverse complement strand
ATTTGTTGCGAGATGATTTCAGCTTCGGCGCTCATGCCGGGACGCAAGACGCGATTTGGATTCTCGAGGCGGACGCGCACGTAAAAGACGGCGATGTTGGAAACGACTGTGGCTTTCGGGCTGATGCGTGAAACTTTGCCTTTGAAATTTCCGTCCGGCAGCGCATCAAGGGTCACATCGGCGGCTTGTCCGACTTTGACCTTACCGATTTCGGTTTCGTCGACTTGCACCGGAAGTTCGACCACGGCATCGTCGATGATGGTGAACAGTGCGCCCGTGCCGGAGGCGGGACTGCCGATCTGTGCGCTGACGCTCGAGATTACACCGTTGACGGGTGCGTACAGCTTGGTTTTGCTAGCGTCAGATTGCGCGTTTTTCAAGGCAATCTGTGCCTGTTCGACCGCCAGTTGCGAGTTGCGCAAATCTTGCGAATCCGAATTCGCTTTGATGCCCACCGAGCTTCGTGCCGTCTCGAGGCCGATTCGGGCGCTGGTCAGGTTCGATTGGGCTTTGGTCAGGTTACTGGCGGCGGTCGTAACATCGTTGGCACTCGCGCCGCCCGCCGCGAACAGGTTCTTGGTGTTGGCCAGGTTGGTGTTGGCGTTTGCGACCTCGAGCGCGGCATTCTCAAAGCTGGCTTTGGCCTGGGCGAGTTGCTGGTTTTGGCTTCCCCGGTTGTTCGCCTGTCCTGCACGTTGGCTCTCGAGTTGCGCCTTCGCTTTGGCGAGCGCCAGTTGCGCATTTTCGACGTTGCGGTTGAAGCTTTCCCGCCCGAGCGTCGCCACCAATTCGCCACGGGTGACGCGCTGGCCCTCTTTGGGCAAACTGGCGACGGTCCCGTTCACCTCGGTTTTGACATCCAATGTCTGCCCCGCCTCGAGCGTACCCGGACCGGTGACACTGACCCTGAATTGTCCTTGGCTGGCGAGGGCCGTCTCGAGTTTGCTGGCGGTGTCCGCGCTGGGTGTGCTTGTGGGTGCTTTGATCACGCCGCTGGCCGCCAGTCCCCCACCGATGATCGGCACGAGCAGCAAGGCCCACCACGGGCTGATCCGTCTGCGTTTGCGGGGTGTACTCATGCTTGCTCCTGGTTGGCCGAAATCCATGCTGGCAGTTTCCTACAGGTTGTTTGCGCATCAAACGAAAACCGTGTGAATCTTCGGTGAAGGGTGATCTCGGTTCGAGGTGAAGTCCAGTGCACCCACTTGAGAGAATGTGAGCAGAGCGCGTAGACTCAAGCGTGGACGTTTACGGACATTACGCAGCGACCCGTCTGCTGCTCGAGCATGACTTCCAAGATGCCACTCCCCTCAGTGCTGGTGAAAGTCACGTTGCCGTCGCGGTTGCCACCACGATCCGTTGTCATGCTGGTCTGGACCTGATCACCGGAATGCCGGTCCTGGTTTACCTGCTGCCCGCCCCCAGCAACCCCATGCACGAGATCTACAGCGAGCACTTGCCCGCCCTGCTCGAGACCGGTTCACGTGGCGAGACCACGTATGTGGTCATGGCGAGCGCTCCAGGTTACGTGCAATTGCGTCCGACCCTCACCGAAACCCGACTGCGCTGGTTTGCCCGCTCGAGCGCCCGCGCCATCCTGGATGCGCACATCGCTGGTGTCTCGCACGGTGCGATCAGTCCGGCGCATGTTTTTGCGCAGGGAGATCACCTGTTCGTTGCGGGCTTTGGCCTGCCCTGGGCGGACACGCCAAGCAGTTACCGAGCGCCAGAGGGCGTGGGAGAATTCCCAGCCGATGTTTTCGCCTGGGCACGCACCGTGCAGCATTACGGCAATGGCGATCCGAGCGCTGCCCTGCCCGGAGATTTCGGCAAGCTGGTCGGACATTGCCTGCACAATGACCCGCGTGAACGCCCGACCGCCGGGGAACTGGTGATGGCCCTCGAGCAGGTCCTGTCCGGTGCGAGCCCGTGGTCGCCACCTGCCCGCAGCAGCCAGACGGAAGCGCAACCGCCTGAGGCAACCAAGCTCGAGCCCTCCAGCGTCGCGCTCTTGAATCCAGGACCGGTGAGCTTGCAGCAGGACGAGGAACCGCTCGATGTCGAACTCGAGACGGACGATGCCAACGAAATACTGGCCAAGGAACCCGAACTGATCGAAAGCGAAACCTACACCGACGTTGCACAAGCACAGGCAGCAACAGCGGTCGCGCATCAGGTCGCCAGTAACGGCCCGATCACCCGTTCGCTCGAAACGATCACCACCAAAGAAATCGAACCGCTCAAAATGCCAGACATCGTTCCCGAACAACGTCAGAACCTCAGCAAACCGGCCCTCGAGATCATCGAAGGTGATGCCGTACCGATTGACATCGACGCGCTGCATCCACCACACCCACTGGTCGAGGCCGTCGGGCTCGAGGCGGACGAACCGGACGTGCCGATCATCGTGCGCGGTGCGAACAACGAACCGATCCGCATCGGTTTCGACGCGGACCAGCACAATGCTGGCTCGAGCAAACCGGCCATACGGTTCTCCTGGGTTGGCGTGCTCGCCGGACTGATCGGCGTTGGTGCACTTGGGTGGTTGTTGGTGGCCCTGGTCGGAGCCTTGACTTCTGGCCTGAATGCCCGACCCACGAACGTCACCACCAAGCCTGCCGTGACCGCACCCGCACCGAACACCTCGAGCAACAAACCACCAACCGTGATCGCACCAACAGCAAACACCAACGAATTGCTGATCAACTTCAAACTCGAGCCAGAGAACGGCAAACGCGGTCGCTTGGTCGTGCTCGAGGCTCCGGCGGGAGCAGCCTTGCAATCCGGCGATCCGCTCGCCACCGTGCCAGGTCCGGTCTTGTTCCCAGTGGCGGGCACGTACCGGTTACAGGTGGTACTGGATGGTTACAATCCCGCCGAGACGACATTGAAACTGCCGACCTCGAATAGCACTGTGATCCTAAAATTGCGCTGAGAACCCGAACCAACCAACAGGGGAGAAGCCCGAGCAGATGACGGCTCGAGCCTCTTTCTTATTGACGTGTTTGTACATCCGCCGCGTCGCGCATGGCATCGCCCGCAAAGTTGAAGGCCAGCACCGCCAGCACGATCATCAGTCCGGGCCAGAGTAACCACGGGTACAGGTTTAGCGTCTCGAAACCTTTGGCATCCTGCAACAGCAAGCCCCAAGAGGTCATCGGTTCTTTCACGCCCAATCCCAGGAACGAAAGCGCACTCTCACCGAGGATGTACCCAGGCAATGCGAGCGTCGCCGCAACAATCAAGTACGAAGTCAGGTTCGGAACGATGTGTCGCAAGATGATGCGGAAATCACTTGCACCAATCGCTCGGGCGGCCTGGACGTATTCGAGGTTTCGGGCGGCGAGGACTTGACCACGCACGACGCGGGCGAGACCCGCCCAACCAATCAGGGACAAGACCGCGACGATGCCCAAGTAGACGAAACTCGAGGGCCAATTCGCCGGGATGATGAACGCGAGTGCGAGCAGCAACGGCAGGCGCGGGAAGGAAAGCAGCACCTCGACAAGGCGTTGAATCGCGGTGTCGATCCAACCACCGAAAAAGCCCGAGATGCCACCCATGACAATCCCAATCGAAAACGAGATGATGATGCCAATAATTCCGACCGTCAAGGAAACTTGCGATCCGACCAGCATCCTCGAGAGCAGGCAACGACCAAATTTGTCCGTGCCGAGCGGGAAGAACGAACCGCTGGCGATGCCATACAAATGCAGGTCCGCGTTGAAGCCCAAAAAGTTGTACGGTTCACCTCGGGTAAACAGGCGCAGTGGTTGCGGATCTTTTTTGTCCTCAAGGTACTTTTTAACGAACGTCACCGGGTCACGCTCGAACTTCATTGGGTAAACGAATGGCCCGCGAAACTGTCCCTCGTGAAACCAATGAATGCCTTGCGGTGGTTGAAACGGTGAAAGTGTGTGTTGTGTCGTGATGTCGTAAGGACTGAGAAATCCGGCGAACAGCGCAACAAAGTACAACGCCCCGAGAATCCATAGGCCGATCACGCCGACACGGTTTTTGCGAAAACGATGCCACGCGAGTTGCCACGGCGTGAGTGGTCTCGAGACCCGAGCTTCTGGTGCGAGGCTGATCGTGTTGCTCGGAGTGTTACTCATAGCGAATCCTTGGATCAACTCGGGCGAGGACAATATCGGCCAGAAGATTTCCAACCATCAACAGCAGGCTCGAGATCAGCAAGATGGTCATGACCACGTACTGGTCTTTCTCGAACAAGGCTTTGAGAAGAAGCGGCCCAATCGTCGGCAAGTTAAGCACGATGCTCGAGATGATCGTTCCATTAATGATCTCGGGCAAGGACAATCCGGCGATGCTGACCAACGGATTGATCGCGTTGCGCACGGCATGGCGGTAAATCACGATGCGTTCGGCCAGACCTTTGGCCCGAGCCGTGCGCACGTAATCTTGGTTTAAGACATCCAACATGCTTGAGCGCATTTGGCGCATCAGGGCCGCGATGTGCGGCACGCCGATCACCAGGATCGGTTGCCACAGGTGATTGAGCAGATCGCCGAATCGTGCCCAACTCCAGGGTGCGTCAATGAATTCATTGCTGAACAAACCGCCGACGTTCTTGCCACCCAAGTTCAAGATCAACGCCATCAGCAACAGCGCAATCAGAAAATCGGGCGTGCTGACACCGATGTACCCGAGAAAACTGGCAATCGCATCGGTCAATGAATTCTTGCGCGTAGCGACCAGCACCCCGAGTGGAATCGCCACAATCCACGAGAAAATAAATGTCACCAACGAGACGAGCACCGTCCAACCGATCAACTCACCAATTTGCGATGTGACACTGCGACCTGACAAAAACGAGAAACCGAAATCGCCTCGAGTGACAATTCCTTTGATCCAATTGCCGTACTGCTCGAGCGGAGATTTGTCCAACCCAAATTGAACCCTGATGCTCTCAACCGTTTCACGCGAAAAGCGTGGGTCCTCGAGATAAGAATCCAACGCACTGCCGGGTTGAATTTGAATCACAAAAAACGAAATGAACGACACCAACAAAATGGTGGGCAGGATACCAAGGACTCGTTTGAAAATGAAGTTAAACATTTTGATTTCTCTGTTTGTGATGGCTCGAGAAAGTTCAGACTTGAGACTTGATTGCTCGTTACTTGCCGGAATTTGTAGGGGCGCAGTGCAGCACTTCGCACAACGCCCCTAAATTCACACTCGAGCTTTACTTGTTGAAGATGATCTGGTTCGTGACATACCCAGGAATCGGTCCGAGGTTGTAGACGAAGTTGCCAATTTTGTTGCTGACCGCCGCGATATTCGCGGCTTTGGCAATCATGATCACAGGCAGGTACTTGGCGTTCAGGGTTTGCCATTCGTCATACAACGCGCCACGTTGACCTTGGTCGGTGGATTTGGAGGCCGCATCGAAGATCGCGTAAATGCGTTTCTCCCAGCTTTTCATGACCGCGAAGTTCGCGGGACCACCGGGGGTGCTGGCACGGGTCTTGGAGTGCCAGTAGTACAGGTCGCCACCGGGTTGCCAGATGGGTTTGCGCAGGTCTGGGTCGGGTTGGTTGCCGAAGCCGTAAATGGTTGCCTCGAAATCGCCAGCGTTGGCTTTGGAAAAGACCAGGCTGTTCTGCAACGGTTGCAGGTTGGCTTTCAAGCCAATGGCTTTCAGGTCGTTCTGGATGATCGTGCCGATGGGAACGCCCGAAAAGAAGGCATTGTCGGTCGGGGTCATCAAGGAGAATTCGATGTTCTTGCCACCGGCGAAGTTGCGCACGCCATCGCCATCCGTGTCTTTCAGGCCGAGTGCATCGAGTCCGGCGTTCGCACTGGCAAGGTTGTAATCCCCGAGGTACTTGGTGGTGTCAAAATAAAAGCTCGAGACGGGCGCGACTGGCGTTCCAGGCAGGGTTGCCAGTCCGTTGAAGACATCTTCGATGATGCGTTTGCGGTTGACGGCGGGTTGCACGGCGGCACGAAATTTGTCGTTGGAAAACAACCGGGCCAGGTCTGGGTCTTTGGCATCGAAGTTGAAGGCCAGGTGCGATGGGCTGCCGAACAGTGCGAGCGCCCGCAAGACTTTGAAGTTCGCGCCGCCGACTTCGGCCTGCTTGAGTTCTGGGAATTGCGCCCCGGTAATGTTGATCGCATCCAGCGTGCCGGATTTGAATTGTGCGATTTTCTGATCGTCGGATTTCACAATCAAATACTCGAGCTTGTCGAGGTACGGCAGTTTGTTGCCGAACGAATCTTTCTTCCAGTAATTCTCGTTCTTGGTGAGCGTGACTTTCTGATCGGCGACGTAGCTCGAGAGCTTGAACGGCCCCGTGCCGACGATTTCTTTCAAGTCTGATGCGGTGCCCCAGGCTCCGTTGATGTCGGCTGGTTTCGCGCCACCCTCGACCGAGAATTTCAAAAGCTTGTGCTTGGGCATCATGAACACACGCAGTTGTTGCAGGATCGCGCCCGCCGTGGTTGGCAAGGTCATGCGCACGGTATCAGCATCGACAGCCTCAAACTTCACACCTTTCGGGAAGGCTCCGGCGCTGTTGCCTTTGGCCTCGGGATTCAAGATGATGTTCTCGAAGGTGAAGACGACATCGGCGCTGGTGAACGGCGTGCCATCGTGCCATTTCACGCCCGGACGCAATTGGAAAGTCCAGACTTTACCGCCGTCCGTGACCGTCCAGGATTTCGCCAGGTTCGGTTCCATCTTGTACGTCTCGAGGTTGTATTCGACCAGGCCCTCGAAGACATTGCCAACGACCGTGTAGGCGTTGTTGTCGGTGATGCCGTAATAGTTGAACGAACCCGGAGCGGCCGGGATCGAAAGTGTGTACGATCCGCCCGCTTTGCCTGCGGTCAGGCCGAGTTTGGGCATGGTGGTCAGTTTCGGTTCGCCTTTTGGATCGGCTGCCAGTGCGAAACTAGACAGGGCCAAACCGGACAGCAAACTCGAGGCGATTAATGCAATCTTCGCGTATTTCATGAGTCCTCCTCAGGATTTGAAATGTGCCACACCTTACCCCGTTCGTGGATCACCGGGCAAGCGTTTACGCAACGGATTCTGGCGCTATTCTGATTGGATTGCGTCAGAATTGTCCTCAAGATCGGGCATGGCTAGGCCAGATGGTCAATTGACGGTTTGATCGCAAGCTGCGAGTGTTTCCCAATGAATACTTCTGTGGACCTTTCATTGCCAACGATGTACGGTTGGATCAAACGCACCCGCGAAGCTGTGTTCGCCTACACCGAAACGCTGCCGAACGAAATCTATCTGTGCGAGCACCCGGACTTCTCTTACGGCAGCATCCGGGATTTGCACGCGCACATCGCGTACGCCTACCTGTGGTGGGTTGGACGTTACGGCCTGAACCTCGAGCCGTTCCAACAACAGGCCGAAACCGCCGCAATCACCGATGTTGCCGCCATGCAAAAAAAGTTTCTCGAGGTTGATGCCGTGCTCGAGCAAGCCTTTGAAACGTTCGACAAACTCGACGAACCGCTCGAGGTGATCCGACCCGGACGCGATCAGTTCATGGTCACGCAACGCTGGCTGATTGTGCGCCCGATCACGCACGAATTTCATCATGGTGGGCAATTGCTGATGCTGGGACGCTTGCTCGGGCATCCGTTGCCGGAAGACATGGGCACGGATTTGGTCCTGCCTTAACAACCCAGGGAAAAGGTCAAAGGTGAAAGGAATCGTAGCTCGCGCTTGGTGGGCACGGCCCACCCTACGAATTTAAGGTTCAATCACGTACACAATCCCGCCCGAATGTTCGAT
>JANOWZ010000722.1:0-7187 GCA_031418155.1 Deinococcales bacterium | reverse complement strand
AGAGTCAGAAAAGTGTAACAACGGATCAAAGATAAAGGGATAGGACAACCTCGAGCTTACAGACTGGATCTCAAAACCTGCTTGCTCCAGGTCGCTGGCTCAAACCACGGGTTCACAAGGAGAACTTCCAATGGCACGTTTGCGCTCAACCGCCGAAAAAAGCGGCCACACGATTCTGGTCGTCGATGACGATGCCACGCTGCTCGGCACGCTCGAACAACTTCTGATCCAGGATGGTCACACGGTTTTAACAGCCCTCGGCGGGGCACAGGCGGTGCAATTGTGCCGCGAGCACGACGTTCACCTGATACTTTTGGATTATTTTATGCCCGAAATGACCGGCGAGGATGTGGTGCGCGAGGTCCGGGCCTTCAACGACACCACGCAGATCGTCTTGCAAACCGGCTACGCCAGCGAACGTCCGGCCCGCGTGATGCTGCGCGTGCTCGAGATTCAGGGCTATCACGACAAATCCGAAGGGCCAGACAAGCTCTTGATCTGGGTCGATTCGGCATTGAAGGCGTACCGTCGCTCTCGGGCGTTGCGGGCCTCCCGCGATGGTCTACGGCACGTGCTGAAGGTCGCGCCAGAACTGCACCGGTTGCAACCACTCGAGAACCTGCTGCGCGGCACGCTCTTGCAAATTCAGGGTTTGTTGGGGTTGTCCGGGGCGTTCGTGGCGGCGGAACTCTCCGGAAACGCTGCGGGCGAAACACAATCGAACATCAGCGACGACAACTTCATCGCCACACTCGAGCATGATGCTTTCAACCTTCAGATCGGCACGGGCCGGTTCGAGCACAAACGTTGGCCGGATCTCGGACGGGAGATTCAAACGGCGGTGCGTACCGCCGTGCAGACCGGCAAAACGCAACGCGATCAGGTCCTGACGATTCCGTTGATGGTCGGTTTGCGCTTGGTCGGCGTGATCTTCTGCGAACGTGCGTTTTTGCCCGAAACCGAACTCGAGCTGCTGGAGATGTTCGCCACTCAGGTCGCGGTCGCCATCGAGAACGTTCAGACTTTCGAGGGTGTCAAAAGCGAACATGCCCGAGCCTGAAGTGAGATCATACCGCGTCTCAGACGACAATTGCCGTAGACTCGAACCATGAGCGCACCGACAACACCGGCCGACTCGAGCCCGCGCCCACCGGGGAGAAGGTTGTACTTTTGGCTGTGGTTGGCGGTCAGTTTGGCCGCATTGCACACGGTCGTGACCCTGACCAGTTTTGGTCCCTGGCGGCTCGAGTTGGGCAGCCTGCTGCGCTTGACGACCGGCTTGATTGCGGTGCCGACAATCGTGCTGCTCGGCCTGCGTCATTACCGGCGCGGTCGCGCCTCGACCCTGTGGTTGGGGGCCAGTGCGGGCGTGTGGTGGTGTGGCGATGCCGCTTACGGTTTCGTCGAGGTGATCTTACGGCAGGATGTCAGGCAGTTCACGGTCTTGGGGATTCCGTACCTGCTCGCGGTGTTGATGATGATGATCGCCGTGATCCTGCTGCCCAAGGCGGCACGCTCGAGGAATGAGGCGTTGTCGATCTGGTCGGAAACCATGATCGTGATTGTCGCCAGTCTGACCGCGATGTGGCGAAGCTTCATTGCACAGAATTTGGTCAATCAGCGGTGGGATTGGATCGCCGTGACCTTCGATTTGATCGGCCCATTTTTTGGCATGGGCGTGTTGGGATTTTTGTTCCTGACCGTCCTGCGGCAACGCGAACGCATCTTGGGCGCGTATAACTGGTTGGCACTCGGCGTGCTGTGTTTTGGCGCGATCATGCAGGGTGCGGATTTCATTCGGGGTCAGGGCGGGCAGTATTTTACCGGGCATCCGATTGACGCGCTCGGTTCGTGGGGCAACGTCTTGTTGATGACCGCCGCGCTGACCGGTCTGCGTCCTCGGGTCGAGCAGAATCCAGTTCTGGTGCAGATCTGGTCAAGCACCTTGACCGCCGTACCGTACTTGGCTGTTTTCGCCAGTTACGCAACGATGTTCACCTTCTTGATCAACGCCGAGGAGAACCCGAACCATGTGATCATCGAACTTGGATTGCTGATCGGTGTCGGTGTCGTCACGGCCCTGGTGGTGTTGCGGCAACTGCTGATGATCCTGGAAAACAAGAACTTGAACGAATCGCTAGAGCGTCGCGTTGCCGAACGTGGTCAGGAACTTGAGGTTTCTCAGGCACGATTGAATGCGTCCGAACGGCTGGCCAGCCTCGGGCAGTTGACGGCAGGTTTGGCGCACGAGGTCAACACACCGCTGGCCACGGCGATGAATGGCATCTTCCAGGCGCAAGCTTTGGCCCGAGAGTACCGGGCAAGCATCGGCAATACAGAGGTCACCAACACAGATCACCAAGAAATTGCGGGCGAACTCGAGGGGGCGCTCCGGCAAGTCTCGGCAACCCTGAACCGGCTCGGTGAGTTGATTCGCAAGATGCGGGCGCAGGGCCGCAATCTGAACGAGGGTGCGGTGCGTTTCAATCCGATCAAGACGGCACAGGATGCCCTGGTGATGCTCGAGCATGCGGCATTACAGGCCAAAGTCGAATTGATGCTCGAGACCGACCCGGTACTCGGCCCGGAACCCGAGCCGGTTCTGATTCATGGCGATCCGGTGCGCTTCGCGCAGGTGGTCACGAACCTGACGCAAAACGCGATCCACGCCTGCGAGGATGGGCGAAAACCCGAAGGCTCGAGGGTTCGTCTGCATTTCTCACACACTTCGGACCACGTTATCTTGCACGTCAGCGACAACGGCAGCGGCATCCCTGAAGAGATTCTGTCGCAAATTTTTGACCCGCTGTTCACGACCAAGGCGGCCGGGCGAGGCACCGGTTTGGGCTTGTCGATCATCCGTGACATCGTGACCAGCCATTTCGCCGGTCAGATCGATTGCGACACAACGTCGGGGGTTGGCACGACCTTTCACGTGCGCCTGAAGCGCATTCTCGAAACCGATCCCACAGCACATCCGGCCCAAGCGAAATCGCAAAACAAGACACTCGAGGTTGAGGTTTCAAACCCGTGAGTGCCCGAACGAAAACCTCGAGTCCAATCACTCCTGTGCTGCTCCCAGCAACCATGCACGCGATGCTCGCCGCAACGCTGCTTGCCGCAGTGACCCACAGCCTCGCCATCGCCTTCCATTGGGGTGGCCCGAGTTGGGTATTGGCGCGGAATGACCTCTTCAACCTGCCTGCCGGTCTGCTCGCCACCATGCTCTGCTGGTTGGTCGGTTCGCACCTCGAGCCGCAGCAGCGCATCGTCTGGCGGTACTTCGCGGCGGGCATGACCAGTTTTTTGGTCGGCGACCTGATCTGGACCGTCCTCGAGATGGCTTTGAAACGGCCACCATTGCCTTCAGTTGCCGGGGTGTTCTACCTGGGTTTACCAATCTTGTTTTTATTTGGCCTGCGAGCATTGAACACCGAAGCTCGAACCCGGCTTGAGGCGCTGAAAATCGCGCTTGACGCGGTATTGATCCTGATCGCCACGCTGATTGTGGTCTGGCAGGTCTTCCTGGCTCAACTGGTCGTGACGTTCGGACACAACCTCATGGGCTTGGTCTTTGGAACTGCCATGCCAATCCTCGAGTTGATGGTCGTGGTGTGCCTGATGCTGCCCGGTCTGGGAAGGCAGAATGCCCAACCGGGACCACATTTTGGCCTGCTCTGGATCGGCATGTTGCTGTTGTTGTTCGGCAATACCAACCTGATCCTGGAGGGCATGAGGCAGACCTACCAAGCGAACCAACCCGCAAAGTTGTTCTGCACCTGGGCCTTCGTACTGTTTGCACTGGCGGCCCATGCCAACCTTCACTTTCGCCTTCCGGCACAGCGATTCTCGAGGAGTGGGCAGTTCAGACAGCTTGCCAGTTTGTTCCCGTACACTGCCGCGTTGGTCGGCATGATCGCTTTGGCCCAACAGTTCGGTCGCAAGGACTTGACCGCGCTGGGCGTGCTGATCGGCAACGGATTGGTGGGGCTGCTGGTCATGGTTCGTCAAGCCGTTTCCTTGCACGAGAATGGGCGTTTGAACGCGCAGCTTCTGGCATTGAACGCCGGACTGACCGAACGGGTCACGGACCGCGAGACCGCGCTCGAGCAGAGCAAAGAACGGTTGATTGCCGCCGACCGGCTCGCCAGCCTCGGGCAACTCACGGGCGGCATCGCGCACGAGATCAACACGCCACTGGCCGCCGCCATGAACTTTTTGCATCAGGCCAACAACCTGAGCAATGAGTACAAAGATTCAATCGGTGCTCCCGGCGTGACCAACGCCGACCACCTCGAGATTGCCAACGAACTCAAAGGGAACATTTCCAGTGCGCAAACCACACTCGAACGCCTGGGCGAGTTTGTGCGCAGCATCCGCAATCAGGGTCGCAGCCTCGGCGCGGGTTCGACAAGTTACAACCTGGTGAGCGTGGTGCGGGACACCGTCAACATGCTCGAGTTCGAGGCGCGAAAAGTACAGGTCAACGTGCGCTTTGAATCCTCTGGCGACAGCGTGATGATTCATGGCGAACCGGGTCGGATCGCGCAGATCGTGCAAAACCTGGTCGGCAATGCCATTCACGCCTGCGAATCGCGCCGCGCCCCAGGCGGTTCCGTGGTCACGGTGCGCCTCGCCAGACAACTCACCGGCCATACCCAGGGCATGGGCGTGCCGGTGCCCTCAGAGCGCGTTGTGTTGAGCGTCCAAGACAACGGCAGCGGCATTCCGCCCGAAGTGCTGCCACGCATCTTCGAGCCGTTGTACTCGACCAAAGAAATCGGGCGCGGCACCGGTTTGGGCCTTTCGATCATCCGTGACATCGTGACCGGGCATTTGGGTGGCGAGATCAACCTCGAGACCAACATGGGTCAAGGCACGACCTTTACCGTCAGTTTTCCGGTGGCGCACACACCACAAATCGAACTGGCCGCCGCCCGCCATTTTGAACCCAGCCGCAACACGGTGGTCATCGGCGAGGATTGAGCCGTCAGCAATGCGGATGTAAATGCGATTTCGGCCTCGAGCCCGTGACCACAGACTCGAGACGACTGACAGCCCGTCCTCTGCTCCACCCCTCAATTTCCATCCCTGAAACACCCTCAGAACGTTAAACTCGAGGTCATGACCCGAGATGAAGCCTGGAAGCTGGTCTGTGAATTCACGCCCTCTGAATCCTTGCGCCGCCACATGCGAACCATGGAGGCCGTGATGCTGCATTTCGCCGAAGCCGCGAATGAACCCGACCTCGAGAAATGGGCCGTAACGGGATTGCTGCATGATTTCGATTACGAATCGCACCCGGATTTGGGACCGGACGGCCATCCCTTCTGGGGCGTGAAGTACCTGCGCGAACACACGGAGTTACCCAATGACGTGCTCGAGGCGATCCTGGGACATTACACGGGCTCTGGTGTGGCGCGAGTCACACCACTGGCACAGACTTTATTTGCCGTCGATGAACTCTCGGGCTTAATCACCGCCGCCGCGCTCGTGAGACCAGATAAGAGTGTCATGAACCTTGAGGTCTCCAGTATCATGAAAAAGATGAAGGACAAGGCTTTTGCCAAAGGTGTCAACCGCGAAGACATCCGTACAGGAGCCGCTGAATTGGGTCTCGAGGTCGGAAAACTCGTCTCCGACGTACTGAAGGCAATGCAAACACGTGCACAGGCGCTTGGGCTCGGGCTTCGTGAACCTTAATAGAACTTAAAGTTAAAATGAAATTTGCTTGACCCGACCACTGACCGGTGTTAGCATCCCGGTTGGATTAAAAGGCGTGCATTATCCCAGCTCTCGAAAGTGAGGTGAATCCCCAATGAGCAACAAAAGCATGTCCAAAACATCCGAACCGCACCTCGAGACCATCACGCATGAGAGAGGAAACACGGCAACTCGCCTCATCATTTTGCAACCCTCGAGCGACCGGTTCCATTCCCATAGGGGGGAAAATACATGAAGCGAATTCCTGCTGTTATCGCGCTCACCGCAGCGCTCTCGTTCGGCGTGTCCGCACACGCACAAACGAGCTTTGCCGATGTCCCAGCCGGACATTGGGCCCAAGAAGCCATCCAACGCGCAGTTGACTGCGGCATCATCCTCGGCTACCCAGACGGAACCTTCCGTGGCAAGCAAGCCATCACCCGTTACGAAGCCGCCGCCATGATCGGTCGTCTCCTAGACGCGATCAAAGAAGGCAAATGCGGACTCCCAGGCTCCGGCGCACCAGTCGAAATTGACACCGCCGCAATGGAAGCCCTGCAAAACGCCGTGCAAGAACTCTCCGCCGACCTCGCCGACCAAGGCGTGCGCATCAGCGAACTCGAGGACAACGCCGTCTCACAAGACGACCTGTCCCGCGTCGAAGAACTCGCCACCGAAGCCCGCGACCTCGCCCAAGCCGCCATTGACGCAGCCGAAGCGAACGCTGGCGGCGAACCAGTTGACACCAGCGAATTCGCCACCGCCGATGACATCGCCGCACTGCAAGAACAACTCGATGCACTGCAAGAACAGGCCGACAGTGCCGTTTCACCAGAAGACTTCGCCGCCCTGCAAGACCAAGTTGCAGCCGTCGAAGAACTCGCCCAAGAAGCCCGCGACCTCGCCGAAGCCGCCGCCGACAACGGTGGAAGCACAGGCCCACTCGACGAGGAAGCCCTTGCAGCCTTGATGGATCAGGTCGAAGCCGCAGGCATCGCCGCCGACACCGCACTGGCGCAAAGCCGCGACCTGCAAGACAGCGTTGACGCCCTCGGCGGACGTGTGGACGACCTCGAAGCACAACTTGGCGAACTCGGCGCAACCGTCGAAGGCCAAGCCGACAGCATCGCCGCCCTGAACGACCTGGTTGTGCTCCTCAACCAAGACGTGCTCTCACTGCAAGACCGCGTGAGCGCACTCGAAGGTCAAATCGAAGATGTCAACGCGCAATTCGAGGACATCAACGCCCAACTCGAGCAAACCGCCAGCGCCGACGACCTCGAAGCGCTGCGCGAATTCACCACGCTCTTGCGCCGCGACCAGACTGCACTTGCAGATCGCGTCAGCGACCTTGAGGCACGTGTTGGTGCGACCGAGAAGAAGAACGCCGACCAGGATGCACGTCTGGACACGCTCGAGGCCAACGGCTTCACGATCTCGGGCAGCATTGGCTTGAGCTACTACACCGCCCGCACTTGGCGTGA
>JANOWZ010000721.1:0-3246 GCA_031418155.1 Deinococcales bacterium | reverse complement strand
GTCCAATCGGGTTCACCGTTCGGTGTTTTTGAGCAGGCGACCCTGCCCGTCAGGTGCATGTTCAGGGTCAAGAAGCGATCTTGATGATTTGGGCTTCGACACGACCATCGATTTTGATGGGTTGACCTTTGTCTTTTCGGGGTTTGCGATGGAGGGTGGTTTCGAGTCCTTGCTTGCAGAATTTCTTGCAAATGCGCTCAACGGTAAAGACTTGCACATCCAGATTTTCGGCTATTCGGGCGTACTGATGATTGGGTCCGTTCGTGTCTGCTTGGAGCAGGATTCGGGCTCGAGTGATGGCTTGGGCTGGGTGCTTGCCAGTGCGGGTGAAGCTGGTCAGGAATTGGCGTTGTTCGTCGGTGAGGGTCACAAAATGTCGTTTCACCTGGTTAGCGTAATTCAATCCGCTCTAACAAACAAAAAACATGTGACAATCCACTCGGCGCGTTCACGCAGCAACCGGCGGTTGGCGAGACCGGTGAGCGCATCGAAGAACGCCAGGTGCTCGAGGCGGCGCGAGGCGACCCGCACGAGCGCGTAGAGCGTTGCGAACAGCACGCCGAACGAGGCGAACGACCACAGCCAGACGAGTCCAGCAATCCGAGCCAAGGCCGCCTCGAGCGGTGCGGCGCGTTGGTACAACTCGTAAATACCAACCACCAGGCTCGAGCCGGGACGAACCACCGGCACGTAAATGCGATACAACCGCTCGTTGGCTTGAATCTTGGCGCGTTCGAGTTCGGCAGAGATCAAACTCTCGCCACTGACCGAAACCAGTTTCAGGCTCGAGATGCCCGCCTGCGCCAGCACGAAATCTGGATCGGGTAGGTACACCTGTCCGATCAAACCGGTGTTCTCGGCGTAGACAATCGTGCCGTCCTTCGCCCAGACTTTGACCGCCACGATGTCGTCACAACCAGTGATCGGACGGATTGAGCGTTGCCACATCGGGGCCATCTCCGGGCTGGGATCGCTGACGTGATCACCCATCGCCGGGGACAACACCGAATCGGTAATGATTGCTGCCCGCTTGCGCGTGGACTCGAGCACGTAGCCCTGCGCGATGTTGCTGGCGACGATGCTGACGACAATCGAAACCATCAGCGTGACCAGCAATCCTCGGGCCACGAATTGCTCGAGCAGGCTCAGGCGGCGTTGAAAGCCGAAACGTGGCAACCGGGGGAGGATGAGGGCCATGTGACTAGAAATACGGTAGCGCAGGCGAATCTGTTCAGATGGCAGTTTTGGACAAGGCTTCTGAATCGTGTTTACCATCCGTTTACCCCACGTCGTTAGTCTGTGGGCAAACGGGAGGTCGTCTATGATGCGTACAACGCAAGTGCTGATCGCAATGCTGATCGTGACCGGTGGTGTTTTCGTGACTCGAGGGCAGCAGCAAGCCCCTAAGTTGGCCGCGCCAACCGAGGACCGTGTGGGCTTCCCAGAGGGCTATCAGGCATGGAAGGTGCTGTTCGTGCTGGATCGACCTGACAACAAACAGGTGCGGGTGATTTATGGCAACACTTGGGCGGAACTCGCCAAACCGGGTAAAAATTTCTCGAACGGTTCTGTGCTGGTGATGGAAACGTACAAGGCGAAAGTCGATGACAAGACCCTGCCAATTCTGGATGCAAACGGACGCTTCGAGCGTGGTGATCTGACCGGCGTGTTCGTGCAGCGCCGCGAGCGTGGTTTCAGTACCGATTACGCCGCGAATCGCAACGGTGATGCCAAAGGCGGTTGGGAGTACGCGGCGTACAAACCCGACAAAACGCAATTGCGTAAACCCGAGGACACTGGGGCGTGTGCCGCTTGTCACCTCGAGCAGTCCGGCCCGAGCCGTGATTATGTCTTCCGGGCGAACCTGTTTTTCACCAAGGCGAGTGGCGCGGTGCCAACGGCGGTGATCAAGAATTACTCGTATGTGCCGAACGCGATCACCATCAAGGCAGGCCAATCTGTGACCTGGTACAACAGCGACGAAGCGATTCATACGGTCACAGCGGCGGACAAGAGTTTCGATTCTGGTGATGTGATCGAAGGCTCGAGTTTCACCCGGAAGTTCGAGCAACCCGGTACGTATCAGGTGCAGTGCTCGCATCACGCGGCAATGAAAACGACGGTCACGGTTGAAGCGGACAAGTGAGGACTGGCTCGGCTCAAGCCAAGACTTGAGACCGCTCGAGAACAACAGATCGAGAACAACAGATGTTGTTGCGCACCAAGACCTATGATCTGACCAACCCATGCGAATCTTACTCGTCGAGGATGAATCCACGCTGGCCGAACCGCTGCTCGCACTCTTGCGCCGCGAACGGTACGAGGTTTCATGGGCTGCGAACCTGAACACCGCTTGGACCTTGCTCGAGAGGGCCGAACCAGACTTGGCCGTTTTGGATGTGATGCTGCCCGAAGGCAAAGATGCCGGGTTTCAACTCGCGGAGCATTTGCGCGATTCGGGGTTCGCCGGTGGCATCTTGTTCCTGACCGCTCGAGATGACATCGAGGATCGTGTGCGTGGCCTGGATTTGGGTGGTGATGATTACCTGGTCAAACCGTTCAGCCTGAACGAATTCCTGGCTCGAGTGCGAGCGATTTTGCGCCGCGATGCTGGTACGAAACGCGCTCGGCTTGAACGAGGTCCGTTGAGCGTGGACCTCTCTGGCAGGCGCGTGACCTGGGATTCACGGCTGATCGAACTGTCCGAAAAAGAGTTTGCGATGCTCGAGTTTTTCGCACTGCATCCAGATCGGGTCTTCGCGGTTGAAGAATTGCTCGAACGGTTCTTTGCGAGTGCCGATTCTGGTACGCGGTTGGTGCGAATGTATGTCTATCACTTGCGACAAAAGATTGCACCCGAAGTAATCGTGACCGTTCCGGGCGGTTACGGGTTGGGCATCTGATGCGGGCCTCGATCCCGCCGAACTTGAAGCGTTCCGCGCCGAGTTTGCGCACCCGGATTTTTGTTGGTTTGGCCTTGGCGATTGTGCTGGCACTTGCTGGGCAGATCGCCTTTGGTTACACCTCGTTTCGGCGTTTGATCGAATCGGAAATAGCTGAGGGGTGTGCATGGTCACGCCAGCAAATACATCGTCTCCTTCAACGCTCGAGCAGGACGACCCAACCCCACATTGAACAACACCAGCAAGCAGTACGTCACCACCGCCAAATTGCATAACGCCCGAACATTCAGCAAGCCTTTCATTGGCAACCGTTCCAATCCAAACAAGTCCTTGATCTGTCCCT
>JANOWZ010000720.1:0-1616 GCA_031418155.1 Deinococcales bacterium | reverse complement strand
GATCCTCTGCCTGCCAGCACAAATGTCCGAAGAACGCAAACGCACCCTACTCGCCTACGGAGCCGAACTCGTCCTGACCGACCCGAAACGCCGGATGCTCGCGGCAATAGAAGAGGCCAAAAAACTCGTCTCGAGCACGCCGAACGCCTGGATGCCGAACCAATTCGAGAACGCCGCCAATCCTCGGATTCACTACTGCACCACCGGACCGGAACTCTGTAAGCAGATGGACGGCAAGATTGATGCCTTCGTCTATGGCACCGGCACGGGCGGCACGATCTCCGGCGTGGGCAAATACCTGAAAGAACAAAACCCGAAGATTCAAATCATCGCCATCGAACCCGCCCGCAGCAATGTTCTGTCCGGTGCACCCGAGGCGAACATGGCTTTCAAGGCATGGGACCCGGATTTATTCCACCCAACCTCGAGCGGGAATTGCTGGACCGCGTGCTGATGATCTGGGAAGAGGATGCGTTCCCGTTCGCCAGACGCTTGGCTCGAGAGGAAGGCTTGTTCATCGGCATGAGTTCCGGTGCCAACATTTACGCCGCCACGCAGGTGGCCCGAATGTTGGGACCGGGAAAGCGCGTGGCGACGATTGCCTGTGATACCGGTGCGAGGTACTTGAGCACCAAACTTTTTCTCGAGCCGGTTTCAGGCTGAAAGGCAGGGCGAACTCCATGTTCGCCTGCGAAGCGAGGATCGATTCAATCCAGATTCTTACATTTCTTCCGGTGCGTCAATGCCCAACACGCCCAATGCTTCACGGATCGCATCGGCGACACGCACAACCAACTCGAGACGCGCCTCGCGTAAGCCAGGTTCGGCGTGCATCACGCTCGTATCGGATTTTCCGTCCGCACCCTTGTGGTTGTAATACGTGTTGAAGCTGGTTGCTAACTCGAGCGCATGACTGCACATTGGATGCGGTGTCGTATCCCGAATGCACATCTCCAGGACTTCTGAAAACCTCGCCACTGTTTTTGCAAGCTGAAGTTCGAGTGGTCCAACTTTGTTCCAATCGGCTGAACCGGTGATTCCAGCATCGGCAGCTTTGCGGGCAATACTTCGGGCTCGAGCGTGCGCGTATTGCACCACGACTGCCGTATCGCCTTGAAGCGCAAGTGCACGGTCCCAATGGAAATCAATTTGGCGTTTCGGTTCGGCTTTCAAGAACGCAAATTTGAGTGCGCCCAATCCAACCTTTCGATACAACTCATCTAACTTTTCATCCAATTCCTCGGACAGTTCCTGAAAATTTCCTCCCCAACCGCCCACGGTCATCGTGTTCAAAGCATCAGTTGGGGGTTTTTCTGTCGCCTGAAATGTTTCAATACCCTCTTTTTCTTTCTGCTCTGAAGCGTCTTTTGCTCGCTTCTTTGCCTGTGCGATCACCTCGTCCGCACTGACTGTGATTCCTTTGCGGCCCGACATGGTTTGACCCTCGAGCAAAACCGTTTCATTCGCCAAGTGATGGTGTGATTCGACAAAGTTTCCATCGGCGATCAGTGACAATCCCGCCTTGACCACCATCTGTGCCAAGCTCTGCCGAGCGTCAATCACGTTCACAACTTCCTGTGCGTGCGCGAACGTGTGGCCCGCCGGTTCGTGCTCTC
>JANOWZ010000719.1:0-2944 GCA_031418155.1 Deinococcales bacterium | reverse complement strand
TGATTTCCGATGTCTGCCTGTGCGCCCACACCGATCACGGTCATTGCGGCATTTTGCGTGACACGCCACGCGGCCTGATCGTGGACAACGATTCCAGCCTCGAGCGTCTTGCAGCGATGGCCCTCAGTCACGCCGAGGCGGGTGTGGACTTTGTCGCACCATCCGACATGATGGATGGTCGCGTCGGCGCGATCCGTCGCACGTTGGACGCGCACCAACTCGAGGATGTTGGCATCATTTCGTATGCGGTCAAATACTCGAGCGCTTTTTACGGTCCGTTCCGTGAGGCCGCCGGAAGTGCCCCGAGTTTCGGTGATCGTGCCACCTACCAGATGGATTCACGCAACACCCGCGAAGCCTTGCGCGAGGCCGCGCTCGACGAACTCGAGGGTGCGGACATGCTGATGGTCAAACCGGCATTGCCGTACTTGGACGTGATCGCTCGGGTCCGTGACAACACCAACCTGCCGCTCGTGGCCTACAACGTTTCCGGCGAGTACGCGATGCTCAAAGCCGCCGCGAATGTCGGCGCATTGGACGAGGCACGGGCCGTGCGTGAAACCCTGCATTCGATCAAACGCGCCGGAGCCGACCTGATCATCACCTACCATGCACTCGAGGCACTTGAGAACGGTTGGCTGTCATGAATTCGCTTCTGGAGTCAACCACAACCTCGAGCACAGCACTTTTCTTGCGTGCCTTGAACGGCGAGGACACGCCTCAAGCCCCGATCTGGGTCATGCGTCAAGCCGGTCGTTACCTGCCCGAATACATGGCGGTCAAAGCGAAATCCAGTTTTCTGGAAATGGTGCGCACGCCAGAACTCGCCTGCGAAGTGACCTTGCAACCCGTGCGCCGATTCCCACTCGATGCCGCGATTGTTTTCAGCGACATCATGACACCACTGCCCGCGATGGGTGTGCACGTCGAATTCAATCCCGGTCCACAACTCGAGCCGTTGCGCACAAAAACCGCGATTGATGCCTTGCGAATTCCCGATCAAGCCGAAATCGCACCGTTCCTCGAGCAAGCGATTCAACTTGCCCGCCGTGAACTCGAGTCTACCGGCACACCGTTGATTGGTTTTGCTGGCGCACCATTGACGATGGCCGCATATTTGATTCAAGGTTCTGGCAGCAAGGAATTCGAGGATTTCAGGGCCTTCTTGCGCCTCGAGCCAGCACTCGCGCACGCGCTGCTCGAGAAGTTGACCGAAGTTTCGATCCGGTATTTGAAAGCGCAAATTGCTGCCGGAGCCCAAGCGATTCAACTCTTCGATTCCTGGGCTGGCTTGCACGACGAAACCACGTACCGCGAATTTGCCACGCCGTACAACGCTCGAGTCTTGTCTGCACTTGAAGGTCTCGCACCAAGAATTTACTTGGCCGTTGGAGCCGGACACCTGTATCACATGATTCAAAAATTACCGTGCGAGGCGGTCAGTCTCGATTGGCGCACGCCGCTCGAGCGGGTTCGTCAACTCATTCCCGGAAAAACCTTGCAGGGAAATCTGGACCCGGCGGCACTGCTCGGAACGCCAGAAACCCTCGAGCGTGATGCGTTGCGCGTGCTCCAGTCTGGTCTTGGCGGAGCACACGTCTTCAACCTCGGTCACGGCATTTTTCGCCAAACCAACCCGGACATGCTGGCAAGATTGATCGATGTGGTTCATGGCTTTGACAGGATGCCAGCATGACCGCAATCCTCGAGCCACAGGTCACGACCGATTACTCGAGCGTCTTTCAAGCCTCGATAAAATCACTCAAACTCGAGGGGCGATACCGGGTTTTCAACGAACTCGAGCGGCCCGCCGGAAAATTTCCGCGTGCGCTCTGGCACGGACCCGACGGTCTGCGCGATGTGACGATCTGGTGCTCGAACGATTACCTGAACATGGGCCATCATCCGGTCGTACTCGAGGCGATGCAGAACGCCATTCTTGGTGGTGCGACCGGTGCGGGCGGCACGCGCAACATCGCTGGGACGCATCATGAACACGTTTTGCTCGAGGGAACGCTGGCGAGCCTGCACGGGAAAGAATCGGCGCTGACCTTCACGAGCGGTTGGGTGGCGAATCAAACCGCACTCTCGACGCTCGGGCGAACACTGCCGAATTGCGTGATCCTGTCGGATGGTGAAAACCACAATTCGATGATCGAAGGCATCCGGCACAGTGGCGCGAAAAAAATCATCTTTGCCCACAACGACCTGTGCGACCTCGAGCAAAAACTGCAATCGCTGCCTACGCACCAAGCCAAAATCATCGCCTTTGAAAGCGTCTACTCGATGGATGGCAGTGTCGCAGACATTGGCGCGATCTGTGATCTGGCCATGAAGTACGGCGCGTTCACGTACCTGGACGAAGTGCACGCGGTTGGCATGTACGGTGCTCGAGGTGGCGGGCAGGCGCAAGCCCAAGGTGTGGAACATCGCGTGGATTTGATTCAAGGCACGCTCGGCAAGGCGTTTGGGCTGTTCGGCGGATACATCGCCGGTTCAGGCGCGATGGTCGATTGCGTGCGCAGTTTGGGCGCGGGATTTATCTTCTCGACCGCGCTGCCGCCCGTGATTGCGGCGGGCGTTCGCGCCAGTGTCACGCATTTGATGGCTTCCAACCTCGAGCGTGACTTGCAAAAAGACTCGGTACGAAATTTGAAATACGCGCTGCTCGAGGCCCGCCTGCCGATCATCGAACCCGAATCTTTCGCTCCGAGTCACATTGTTCCCGTGATGGTCGGTGATGCGAGTTTGTGCAAGCAAATCTCAGACCGTTTGCTCGAGGTGCATGGTGTGTATGTCCAACCGATCAATTACCCAACCGTGGCACGGGGCACGGAACGCCTTCGTTTCACACCCGGACCAAAACACACACCCAAAATGACAGAGGATTTGATCAAAGCATTGCTCGAGGCGTGGGCACATTTTGGGCTCGAGTAGCCCTACC
>JANOWZ010000718.1:0-11226 GCA_031418155.1 Deinococcales bacterium | reverse complement strand
ACCTCGAATCTAAAACTTACAGCAATTTCGGGATTTCTTGAGAATGCCTTTTTTCTCAAGAAATCCCCGAGTGATACGGGTGACAAACAGTGGCCCACCAGGTCGAAACTTGGTCCCCAAGATTTCGACAAGAAAGACATCGGCAAAAATTGACGAATTTTGCTTTTGGAATTCTCAATCATTGCCGAAACCACTGTAGGTTCACGCCACAGGCTGCTCGAGCGGCACGAGATTCAAATCCGTCCAGTACCGCCCGATGCGCTCGAGAACCACACGAAACTCTGCAAAACTCGCCGGTTTGGCCACATAAGAGTTTGCGCCCGCCGCATAGGCCCGATCACGGTCCGCCCCGAGGCGAGAGGTGGAGAAGATCACGACCGGAATGCGCGACCCGCATTCGGGATCGGTTTCGTGTTCACGCAATCGGCGCAAGACCTCAATGCCATCCAAACGCGGCAAACTGATGTCCAAGAGCACAAACGCTGGTGGCGGTCCAACCCAGCCCGCCATCAATTTGAGTGCCGCCTCGCCATCTTCGACGTGCACCAAATGCACACCGAGCGGCTCGAGGCAACGGCGGATCAGGTACGCATGATCCGGGTTGTCCTCGGCGAACACAATCGAACGGCTGCCCATGAATCAATTTACGCTGTGAACGTCAGTCAATCGTGACACAAACGTCACAATTGAACCCACTGTAGGGCTCAAAGCCCGCATTCCAGATCACCAGCCAAACCCTGAGGCTCGAGGTAGGATTCTGAGCATGACCCGAATCACCGTTTGGAACGAAAACCGCCACGAGAAAAAGAACCCCGTCGTCGCCGAAATCTACCCGCAAGGCATTCACGGCGCGATTGCCAAAGCCCTGCGCGATGCGGGGCTCGAGGTGCGCACCGCCACCCTCGACGAACCCGAACACGGCCTGACCACAGCAGTCCTTGACCAAACCGATGTGCTCTACTGGTGGGGTCACCTCGCACACGGGGATGTCTCAGACGAAATCGTTGAACGTGTTCATGCTCGAGTCATGGCGGGCATGGGTTTGGTGGTGCTGCATTCCGGGCATTTCTCGAAAATCTTCAAAAAATTGATGGGCACCACCTGCGACCTGAAATGGCGCGAAGCGAACGACCGCGAACACCTCTGGGTGGTTGCGCCCGGACATCCGATCACCGCTGGGCTGGGCGAAAAAATCACGCTCGAGTCCGAAGAAATGTACGGCGAGCATTTCGACATTCCGCAACCCGAAGAACTCGTCTTCGTTTCCTGGTTCTCCGGCGGCGAAGTTTTCCGTTCCGGCGCGACGTACCGGCGTGGTATGGGTCGGATTTTTTACTTCAGGCCCGGTCATGAGACGTACCCGACATACCACAACGCCGAAATTGCCAAGGTGCTGGTCAATGCCGCGCATTGGGCCACACCGGTGAACGCGACAACACCGGTGTACGGAAATGCCAAACCGCTCGAGAGCATGCCGGAATAAGCTGGGCTTGAAGTGCGGTCATCCAATCAAGGCATGAACCAACCTTGAGGATTTTGAAAGGCCAGAAATCGTTGGTTGTGCTCAATCAGCGGGATGGTCAGATTTTCGTTTCCTTCAGGTAAGCTGACTCATGCCTCAACTCGAGAATCAGGTGGTGCTCATCACGGGTGCAGCGGGCGAGATCGGTTCGAGCATCGCCAAACTCTTCGCAGCCGAAGGCGCTGCCGTGGCGCTTTTGGACCGTGCCGATTCCAACCTTGGCGCGTTGGCACTCGAGATCGAAGTGAGCGGAGCGCGGGTCAGTGTGCATCCGACCGACATCACCGATTCGCAAGAGGTCGCTCGGGCTGTGGCGGGCGCGGTGGAAGCACATGGCAAAATCTCAAGCCTGATCAATGCGGCGGAAGTGACGTACAGCGACAGGATGGACGAGCTGACCGAAGTCGATTTTGACGCGATGATCGCAGTCAATCTCAAAGGCGTTTGGTTGGCAATTCGTCATGCCGTGCCGCATTTGCATCAAGCCGAAAACGCAAGCATCATCAACCTCTCAAGCGGCGGTACGTTTGGCAACAACTCGAGCATGACGTTGGCGCTCGCAAAAGAACTAAAATCCGATGGGATTCGTGTCAATGAAATCGCGCTTGGTCAGGCCGAGGCGGGATTGCAAGCCGATCAGGTCGCTCAGGCCGCGTTGTACTTGTGCTCGAGTCAGGCTTCACTGGTGACTGGCAGCATCTTGTGTCTCGATGCTGGCTTGCGCAACCGTTAAGCCGTTTGGCGCTTGCGACCCAATGCGTTTGGGTTGCACGATGGTCGCATGAAGTTCGAGCTTGTTCCGATCCTCGAGAAATTGCGCGATCTGTATTTGATCCCGCGAGGCCCGGATCGTTTTCAGGCGTACATCGATTTGGCAACCGGTGGTGCGAGTGCGACCAAGGACATTCCGTATCCGCCACTGATCACAGTCAATCCAATGGCGAAAGAACATGCGCTCGAGTTTGTCGAATCTTGGATTTCACTCGGCGCGGAAGACGTTGCGAGTACGGTGCTCGAGGAGGCGAATCTTCGGCTCGAGTCTGTCAAGTATTCGGGCACTGTCAAAGTTGGATTGAGCGTGCTCGATGACCTGATGGGTGGTTGGACGAACCGCACCTTCAACGATGCAGCAAGATTCAAAGTTGGCGAAAGCCTCGAGAAAACCGGTTGGGTTTGCGTACCGGTTTGGACCAGTGAAATCCCGAAGCTCGAGGAATTGCGTTCAGTTGTGCTCGAGTCTGCGTTTCGTGCCGCGTTTGTGGTGCAGCATGGCGATCCGAAAACCTTGCGCGAAATGATGGCACAAGAAGGAACCGTTGCTACCTTCGTCAATCGCACGCTCGAGTTTGACGCGGAAGAACTCGAGTACTCACGCGCCGTGATCGTGCCGCATTTGGACAGCACGCATCAACCGACTGTGATCGCTTGTCTGTACGGTGATGAGGCGGCGAAAGAACTTGGTTATCCACCATTGGGTCTTTCGAAAAACGCTGGTTTTCAAGTCGCTCTGGTCGATGCACTCGTGAAAGCATGACTGATTCTCTTTCTCTCGAGTGCGTCGGTTGTGGCGCAATCCTGCCCGCATCGGACGGTCCAGCACATCGTTACATGACCTCGGGTGCCGCGTGTTGGGCGATTTTCAACGCGCTCCCAAATCCAGAACGACCACTCGAGTTCGCGCCATTCAATGCCTTGATTGTCGATGCGTATGCCGTTCAACATCCCGGCGTGCCAAGCTCGCAACAGGCGATCAATTCGGTCGCCATTCACCTGATGACCTTACACGGCATCCTCGAGAAAAATTTCAAACCCGGTCAGGCATTGTGGTTGCGGCAACGACCCGGACGGCCCGGAAGCATTGAACGTCACTCAAGGTTTCATTGGCTGACACCACCATCGTTTGCCGGGTGCTTGACGGTGGCAGATGTCGCAACGGGCGAAACGCCGCACGAACGCTCGAGGATTGTTGAGGCGTGGGTGCGTGATGTTTGGCAGGTTTGGTCCAAACTACATGGCGATCAAGTTGGGACATGGTTCGAGAAATTCGTGACCAGCGAGCGGTTCTAATTCACTCGAGGTCAGCCTACTCGAGGTCAGCCTACTCGAGGTCAGGTAGCAATTTTCCGGGGTTCATGATGCCGTTCGGATCGAAAGCGTGTTTGATCCGCCAGTACGTTTCCAGCGTGGCGCGTGGTGTGGCTTCGGTCATGAAGGAGCGTTTCATCAGGCCAATGCCGTGCTCGCCGGAGAGCACGCCGCCGTGTCGGATGGCAACCCGAGCAATTTCGTGGGCGAATTCGTCCACCCGTTCGATGTTGTCTGTGGCTTTGGTGTATAGAATATTCGGGTGCAAATTCCCGTCGCCCGCATGTCCAAAAATGGCGAATGGAAATTCTGGGTAATGGCTCGAAATCGCCTGCATTTCGCGCATGGCTGGCTCGAGCGTGCTGCGTGGCACCACGATGTCTTCGTTGAAACGGTTGGGGCGAATATTGCCGAGCGCTGGGCTAACGCTGCGCCGTGCCTTCCAGAGTTGTGCGGCCTCCTCGGGTGTTTGTGCGATGCGTACCTCTCGAGCGCCCGCCTCTCGGAAGGCTTCGGCAACGCTTTCGATCTCGTAGTTCACGATGTTGGCATGGTCGCCATCGCAGTCTGAAACCAGAATCGCTTCGGCATCGTTTGGCAAACCCATTTTCATGAATTGTTCAACGGCGCGAATGCTGTTCTGGTCCATCAACTCGAGTTTTGCCGGTGTCAGGCCGCGAGCGGTGACGAGTGCCACGGCGCGGCCCGCCTGTCCGAGTTCGTTGAAGACTGCAAACGCGGTGCGGGTGAATTTCGGGATCGGCTCGAGTTTCAAAACGGCTTCGGTTACGAACGCGAGCGTGCCTTCAGAACCGATGATCAGTCCAGGAATGTCCAGCCCGGTGCGGTCCATGCGGTGAACCTCGCCGTTGGCGGTCACGAACTCGAGGCCGAGCACGCTGTCGCTGGTGACACCTTTTTTCAGGCATTGCGGGCCGCCCGCGTTCTCGGCGATGTTGCCACCGATGGTGCTTTGTTTGCTCGAAGCTGGGTCTGGCGCGTAGTACAACCCGTACTTTTTGGCCGCCGCGCTGATTGAATCGGTGATGACACCAGGTTGCACCCTTGCCGTGCGTTGGGCCGGGTCAATCTCGAGTTTGGTCATGCGGTTCGTGGCAACCGTGATGCACGGGCCAACGGGGACCGCGCCGCCGGAAAGACCTGACGATCCGCCACGAGGCACGACCGGAAACTTGAACGCATCACAAAGCCTCATGGTCACTGCGATGTCTCGAGTCGTCTCGGCAATCACGACCCCGACTGGGCTTGGGCCTTGGGCGATGGCATCGTAACGGTACAGGAGCGTTTCGACCGGGTTGGTTTTCAGTTTGCGGCCGAGTGCGGCCCGCAAACCCTCGATCAACGCCGTTTCGCGTTGATCTGTCGTGGTGGTTGCTGTTGGGCTGGCGGCATTCATGGCTCGAGTTTAGCGGGCCGCGGGTCTCAAGTCACGGGTCACAGGCTCGGGCGTGATTTTCCACTTGGCCCTTCGTTCACCCTCAAACGCTCATAAAGCGACTCGAGTCACCATTCGGGTTGGAATTCGCATCTTTTGCCGCATTTTGCGCCGCCCGTGACGGAAATTCACAGGTTTGGAAGTAACTTTCCGGTAAGAAAGTAGTGAGGGTTCACCATCTACCATTGACCCCAACGTGAGGGGATTCATGCAGCGTCTACACAAATTCAAACCGTGGCTTCCAAAACCGCAACCTCGAGCTTCCGGGGTGAGGTCATGATCCCTCAAACCATCGCTGGAACATTCACCCGTGATTCTTTACCGGAATTGCTGCGCAGCGTCGCTGGGCGCGGCGAGAGCGGTCAATTGACACTTTCATCTAGGTCATTGCGGGCGATTGTGCATTTTGAACGCGGCACGCTGATCGGGGCTCGGTTCGGAACCAACGCGGGCGAGGAGGCGTTCGTGCGCATCCTGGCGCTCGAGGCTGGAACCTGCACTTTCGAGGCGGGCCGTGCCAGTGCGGTCACCATCAACCGTCCGCTCGAGCATTTGCTGGCGAGCGCTTACGTCAGCGAACGCTTGACGCAAGAACCGGTCGTGATTAACGAATTCACGGTGCCCTCCTCGCGTGAGGCCGAGGCGAGCAAACCCGTTAACCTGATGCGAATTCACTGGCAGATCATCAAGCACGTCGATGGTGAACGCAACCTTGGAAAGATTTCAGAACTGGTTGGCCTGAGCGTAATGCAACTCGAGCGTCCCGTGCGAGACCTGACCATTGCTGGATTGATCGGGGTCAGCAACGACCGGCCCGCCACAAGCAAGGCAACCTCGATTAAAGCGCCCAGCTCGAGCAGCACGGTGAATCCAAGTCTCGAGCTGGAACGCGCCACGAACAGCGACACACGTTCGAGCACGAGCGAACGTAAACGCAACCTGTTCGGGATGTTCAAAGCCACGCACGACACGAACCCTGGACAGACCCAACCTGGGCAGACCCAACCTGGGCAGACAAAACGCAGCATGCCATTCACGCTTGAACGCCTGTTGCCACCATCGAAACCGGACCGGCAAACGGCGAACCTCGAGCCAAGTGAGGGCAAACGCCCGGGTGTGACTGAAAGCAAACGCTCCCACATCACCGAAACCAGGCGTTCCGGTGCGGGTGAACCCAGACGCATCAGCATCTCGAGTGAGTTCATCGACCCGGAATTCATTGATTTCTTGCGCAAACGCCTCGCCGCATTCATTGGTCCAATGGCGGAATTCGCTTTGGATGATGCCGCCGAATCGCTCGGGACGGAATTGGAAAAAATCCGGGTCGAAAAACTCGAGGTGTTCATTGAACTTTTGATTCAAGAGGTCATGCCAGAACGTCAATCCGAATTTCACGCTCAGGTTGGGCCGCTCGTGCAGCGCTACGCGAGTTGGATCAGCCGTTGAGGTGCTGGATATCGTGCGGGTTCTGCAAGATTTGGACAGGCGCAAACACAAAACTGGGTTGTACTCAAGGAATCAGGAGGGCAGCATGACCAACACGACCACCACCGCGTACACGGTACGTTTAAGCCAACCAATAGAAGATGCCGCACAACGCAGCGAAATTGCAGCTCGGATCGGACCACGGTTGAAACTCAGTCCAGAAATGGCCGAGAAAGCCCTGGGCAAGCGTGGCAACATCCTCAAACCAACCTTGCTGGAAAAAGCTGCGAAATTTGCGGAAATCCTCGAGTCGGCTGGTGTGCAAGTTGAATTGATTGCAGTGCCTGCGGCTGGCAGCGAACCCGCAGCGGCAACCTCGAGCCCTGCCGTTCCGAGCCCAGCTACGAGTGCAGTTCAGGCTCCGGTTCAGAATCCGATCTCGAGTCCGGTTCCAACCCCAGCCCCGATCAGTCCAGCCCCGATCAGTCCAGCCCCAATTCCACAAGTACCCGCGATGTCGCCACCGGCAGCACCGAAAAACGAGATGGCCCCAGACAACCTCGATCCAAGCGTTCGTCAAGGCTTGGAAGACCTGATGCAGGAACTTGAATCGCGCTCGAGCGGCATCAAACCCGCTCCGGCCAAAGACCTGCCCGCGATTCCAGCGCCGTTGGGCGATATTTCGGTCCTGCCAGAGGCGTTCCGGCTCGAGGCGCAAAAAATGAATTCGACCGATTGGGATGAGCCACGCACACCAAAACCCTTGGGTCGTCCACAAAACTTAACGCTTGAACTCGACTCGATGGATCTGCGTTACCTCGAAGATGCCGAACACATGATGCCGGAAGACGACGATTACGGCGTGCCCGTGCCGCTCGAAACCGCCAAACTCACCCTCGAGGAGGATTTCTCGCGCAAGCCCAAAGGCTGGGTGTCATTGCGTTGGAAGCTGCTGCCAGTGGCACTCGTGCCCGCCTTGCTGCTCGGTGGGGCTTGGTTGACAACCACGCTGCTGCAAAGCAACGCCGCGCAAGCACTCGCGCTGCGCAGCACGTACCAGACGGCTCGGGTTTTTGCCCACAGCGCCCTGGATGGCGCGAACGTTTCCGCTGCTGGCATCGGTGCGGCCCAGACCGCCACGGCACTCGAGAACAAGGTCATGGATTTGTACGTTTCGCGCAGTTTGCCGCTCGCCTGGGTCAGCATCACCGACGCGCAAGGCAAAACGGTCGCGGTCTACGGGCAAGCCGTTGAAGCGCAACCCGCCGCGAAACTCGAGCCGGTCAAGACCTTCCGTTCGCTTGCACCGGACGCACTTGCCGCCAGTGAAACCCTCGGCGCAAGCAGCGTGGGCTTCACTGGCAGCGACGGGGCCGACCTTGCCGCCAGCCCGAACGACCAGAACCCCATTGCACGCACCTTCAACCTTGAATCGGGCGTTTATCACCTGATCTCGCATCCGCTCGAGAACAAACTCGGTGCGGTACAATTTGCGGTCCCAAGCAGTGAGATCGATGGTCCGGCCCGCACGAATTTGTTCGCTACGCTCGCGGTATTGGGCGTGATGCTCGGACTGGTCGCACTGATCGCCAGCCTGTTGGTCCAAAGCCTCTCCAACCGGATTGTGGACCTTGCCGCAACCGCTGACCGGATCAGCCTGGGCAACCTGGACGAACGGATTCATTCCAACACCAAAGACGAAATCGGTGATTTGGCCGCCAGCCTAGAGCGCATGCGGCACTCGCTCGAGTCAGCGATGAGGCGAATTCGACGTAAACGTTAGGGGAATTGTTTGCGACGCAAACCTGTCAAGGCTCGAGGCGGGCGCGTTGACGTTGCAACCCTGGCAGGATTTGGATGCGCGTCTGAAACGCAGGGGCATCGAACTTGAGGAATGCGAGGATGCGAAATGGCAGCCGTTGGGAAGTGCTCTCGAGGTGGTTGAGACTTGAGGTGACACGGAATCAGTGCAGCGCGGTCTCCCAATCCTCGAGTACCGGTTCAATCACAAACCCAGGCTGGAGGTACGCCCGCAACCATTGCGCGGCGCGATGCTCGGCGTGTTTGGCATTCGTGACATTGCCGTGATCGTCCAGTTCGATGACGTTGGCAAAAACCGCAAACAACCGTTCCATGGCGCTCGGTTCGGCAGTCAGAATGTGCCGATACTCGAGCCCTTCAAGCAGCGGATGCCCGATCGTGCCATTCGCCACCCAGAAAGCAAAAGTTCGTAACGCCGCATTGGTTGAATCGCTCAGCTTGCGCACCGTCACCTCATCTCAAGAGTAGTGAAAAGTTCAAAGTGAAAAGCCGGAACCCTTCCTTTGAACTTTCTTGCTCATAAGACAGCACCTGACGGGCTGTTCGCGCTTCCACCTTCCACTTTCAACTGGTTTTCAAATCCCCATCGAAACGTATTTCGTCTCGAGGAACGCTTCCATGCCTTCGCTGCCACCTTCGCGGCCCGTACCGGATTCTTTGTAACCACCGAATGGAGCCTGCGCGATTCCGGGCATCGCGTCGTTACAGCCGATGATGCCGTACTCGAGGCCCTCGGCAACCTTCCAAGCTCGAGACAGGTTCTGTGTGAAAAAGTACGCGGCCAATCCAAATGGCCCGTCGTTGGCGCGACGCAGGACTTCCTCATCGCTTTTGAAACTGATGATCGGTGCGACCGGCCCGAAGGTTTCCTCGTACATGATTCGCATCGAATCTTGAACGTTGGTTAGAATAGTGGGTTGGTAGAAACGACCTTTCAAACCGTCCGGTCTGCTGCCGCCCGCGATCACTTTCGCTCCCGCACCGACCGCTTCGAGCACTTGCGCCTCAACTTTCTCGAGTCCTTGCGCATCGATCAATGGTCCAATCTGCACGCCAGATTCCAGGCCATCTCCAACCTTGAGGGCTTGCACCAATGGTGTGAAAATCTCGAGGAATTTGTCCTGCACGCTCTCATGAATGTACAGGCGGTTGGCGCAAACACAAGTCTGACCGGCGTTGCGAAACTTGCTGGCCAGAGCACCACGTGCCGCCGCCTCGAGATCAGCATCTTCAAAGACGATCAATGGGGCGTGACCTCCAAGCTCGAGCGAGACGTGCTTGACAGTTTTGGCACTCTCTTGCGCCAGGTATTTTCCAACTTCGGTGCTGCCAGTAAACGTGATCTTGCGCACCAGGGGGTTCTCGAGCATTTCTGCGCCAACCTCACGCGGATCACAGGAGGTGATCAAATTGACCACGCCCGCTGGAACGCCCGCCTCGAGCATCAATTCCAAAATCCGAATTGCGGTAAATGGCGTTTGTTCTGCAGGTTTCAGAACGACCGTGCAACCCGCTGCAAGTGCCGGTGCGAGTTTGCGCGTGACCATCGCTGCCGGGAAATTCCAGGGCGTGATCGCCGCGACCACACCGACCGGTTGACGCAAAACCATTAGGCGTTTGTTCGGCACGCTCGCCGGAATCACCCGACCATAAATGCGCTCGGCCTCACCCGCGAACCAAGTCATGAAACTCGAGGCGTACCCGATTTCGCCTTTCGCTTCGGCAAACGGTTTGCCGCCCTCGAGCGTCAAAATCCGGGCGAGTTCATCCGTGTGTTGTGTCATCAGGGCTTCGATGCGCCGCAAGATTTTCGCCCGTTCTGGCGCTGGTGTTGCCGCCCAACCCGGTCCCGCCGCGTGAGCTGCCTCAATCGCCTCTTTGGTATGAGCCCGAGTCCCATCCGCCGCGTGCCCAATCGTCTCGAGCGTCGCAGGATTGTCCACCACAAAAGAATCCGTCGTTTCAATCCAATCCTTACCGATCAATAGCTTGCCATTCATAGGTATTCACCTCGAGACTTCAGCCTACCCCGTCCCCAAAAAACCTCCCCCGTTCTTGGGGAAGGGCGCTGCGAAGCAGCCGGGTGGGGGTGCACCCGCCACCCCGTCCTAACCCTTCTCCCCTCAAAACGTTTCAGTCCTTGCCTTTTACTGCTTCCCCAGCACAAACCCATGTAACGGCTCGAGGCTTTCAAAACCGACCATCTGCCCCACACTGACACGTTTCCACGAGTCATCAAAAACGCCCACCACCAGCGGCGCTCGAGCCTGAACGATTACAAAGCCCTGCTCGACCTCGAGCACGCGGCCCGTGGCTTCGATCCGGCTGACCCCTATCGGTTGCAGCACCTCGTCGTGCGCGTCACTGGGAATCACAGTTTCCGCCACCGGATGCACAATCACTCGCGCTGGCCCGGACCCAATGTTGTACGGTCCAGTCCGATCCATCAGGTACAGCACGCGCCCACCGACTTGCACCTCGAGCAGCAGTGATGCTTCGGTGTTCGGGTATAAGGTCACGTTGGCCGCTTGGTGTTTCCAGCGTTCTACGAATTCGATCACGGAATGTTCAAGCACGGGCATGAAGGCAGGATAACACCGGCCCAATCATCCACTCGAGTTCGGACTTGGGTGTAAGAGATTCTGGGATGAGGTTTTCCTCGTCTATACCGTTTCTTTTCTGGGTTTCTCGAGGTTGTACTGAGCCTGTGTGATCAGGTGTTGACAGACCTGTTTATCCGATGTACTCTTCTCTTCGCCTCGCACGAGGGCCTCGGGTTTCCAAGGTCATAGACGCGCGGGGTGGGATTCTTGACAGTGTGATGCGAGAGAACATTTCTTTTGTTCTTACTCTTTCCCAGCCCTTCATTTCGAGCTTGTCTCGAGGGAGTCTGAGAGAGATTTGAAGCAATTGAAGG
>JANOWZ010000717.1:0-1913 GCA_031418155.1 Deinococcales bacterium | reverse complement strand
GACCCGTTCAATCGCGGGATCGGTGCTTGACTCGAGCCGAGAACCATCACGCACGATGCGTTCCCAACCCACCACTGCCGCAGGTTTTTGCGCCTCGAGCCAGCTTGTCAAAGCCGTCGGTTGGCAGGCTGGAATGTGATGAACCAAGAAGCGTTTGACACCGACCTCGCGGTAACTGGCAAACACAGTCTCGAGTTGCGATTCTGTGGCGGGCTCAAAGACACCCAAGCCCATAACACGGTTGAATGCGCCAAACGCAATTCCGGGACAACGGGTCAACGTGATCTGACCGAGTTGGACGATTTCGGCCTTGAATTCCTTGGCGAACCTGGCAGGCATAGCGGCGTAAAGGTCAAGCCAAGCTTCTATTTCGATTTGTTCGATCTGTTGGGCAAAACCTGATGAAACTGGGTTGGTGTTCATGGTCTTCCTTTTCTGGTCCGGTGATAGACCGTGTTCAGCCCAGCATGATCTGGTTGAAATGCGTCATCAGCAAACTCGAGTTGCTTGGTGAATTCGGGCGTTGCGGTTTGGATCATTCCTTCTCTCGAGGCGGGCCTGCGTAGGCGGCTTGAGGGTATGGCGGCTTGATTGGCAACGTATTGGTCTGTACGCAAATCACCCAAGAATGGATGTTGGTTCGGCCTCGTCTGCCGGTGTGTATGAAAGGTCAGATTCGAGGTTCAGGCTGAGTGTCTGTGTTGTACACCTGGATGCTCGATGATGGCGTTCAGATGATTGGGCTTGTGCTATTTCGCGCTTAAGAAACCCAGTGTTTGTAAGAGTTCCTCGACATGCCAGGTCTCGAGAATCTTGCCATCCTTGATACGGTAGAGGTCATGGAATCCGAAACTCACCTGCTTACCGGTGGCTGGTACACTCAGAAATTCGGCCTTGTGGGTCCCCTTGGCTGTGCCACGAATGGCGACTAGATCGCCTTCGGCGGTCACATCCTCGACGGTAATCTGCATGTCGGGAAAAACGCTGACAAAGCCCTGCAAGGCTTTTTTTAGTCCTGGCAAACCGGGCTCTTGATTCGGAATCGGGTTGCGGTCAATCACATCGGTGGCGACAAAAGCGTCGTAATCATCGAAGGTTCTCGAGTTAAATGCAGCATAAAAGCGCTGTGCGATGGCCTGGTTGGTTGCAGCATCTCCTGCGCTCGAGGCAAGTTTTGGCGTACCCGCTGGAATGCTCAAGTCTTGCGCGGCAGAGAGTTGTCCAACTACCGACAGCAAATCCTCGATGTGCCAGACTTCAACAAACTTGCTATTTTTGACCTGCCAGGTATCAATTGCCATGGCCGAGACCTTGCGACCGGTGGGTTTGATCTCACCAAACGCACCTGTTTGTGTGCCGGTAAAATAATGCCGGACCACAACCTTGTCGCCCTGGGCGATGTAATCGGCATCAACGGCGACTTTCAAATCTTGAAAGGTAGCAAAGTACGGTTTGAACGAGTCCTTGAAACCCTCGAGTCCTAGCTTCTGACCAGGGCTGGGGTTGTGATCCACGATGTCTGGCGAGACCAGGTTGTCAAACTCGGCGAGGTTGCCGCTGCTGACGGCGGCGTGCAAGCGCTTCAAGAGTGCCTTGTTCGCTTCAAGTTGGTTGTTCTGCGCGTTGGCCAGCATAAAGACAATGCTGCCAAAAACCAGGAGCAAAACCAGAAGATTGCGTTTCATGTCAGAACTCCTTTGTCACTCGAGTATGTTCAAGCTGGTGGGGGCAGGATGTCAATGTGGTATTTGGCGAAAATCGCGGCAACTTTTGCCATGTCGGGTGGTCCTGATGGCAGCATGTTCAACTCCTCGAAGAACGCCTCGAAGTTGCCACCAGGGATCACCGTCCAGAGCGTGCGCCCCGTGGTACTGCCAACATTGGTGAAACCATGCGGAATCAAGCGTGGGAAG
>JANOWZ010000716.1:0-21841 GCA_031418155.1 Deinococcales bacterium | reverse complement strand
GCCTTTAACCCCGTGATGCGCGTCGGTGTCATACGGCGAATTGAACCGCTCACTCGCAGGTCCAAGCTCATCCGCGTTCCGCCAGCGACTTCGACCTTCCTGACGGATGTACTCGAGCATCCACGTGCGACGCAACGCATCAACGGCAGGTAAGTCAAACGCACCGTTTGGAGCTTGTGATGAGGCAAGCAGTTCGAGCAATGCGTAACCGTCATCACCGACGGTACTCACGAATTCCTCTCGGGATTGTTTGCCTTTGGGCAGGTGATAGTCCTCAGCGCGTTTTGAGTACCGCTCGAACCAAGCTGGATTGGTCTCCTCACGTGTCCAGTCTGGATGGCTGGTTGCCAATGCATTCAATGCGGCTCGGACTGCTTCAGTGACGTGCTCGAGACGTTGCATGACACGGGCACTACTCAGGATGTGCGTACTGTCGGTACGTTGTCGTCCTCTGGATTTGAGTAAACCTTTGGCATTGAAAACCTCGAGCATCTTGTCGAGCAGGAGGAGTTCGTCATGACCGTTGACCAGCCGGGATCGGAATTCGCGTCGCGCCCCTGCGAGAGCGGGTTCATCCCGCGCAGCGGGGTGCGAAGAGGACGGTGAAGTCAAAGCTTGTGTCAGTGATCTCGAAGCTGAGGGCGTACTTCCAATTGAGTCTGGTTAGCACGGCCTGGGCCGCTTGACGGTCGGTCAGGTTCTCGAAGAATTGGAAAACGGTGACTAGCGCCAACCGCCAGGGCGCGATGGCAGGTTGGCCCAATTTCGCGTAGAGCTTGGCGAAATCGGCGTTGCTGTAGATCGTGCCAAACTCGTCGCGCAATCGGGTGATGGCGTTGCCTTTGGGCAGGATCATCTTGATGACGCGGGCGGTTTCGACTGGGATGGGTGGGATAGGGTCTGGTTTCCGTAGCAGTTTTTGCCGTTCAGACGATGTTGATGCTTTGACAGTGGGTGCAGGTATGGGTGATGGTTTCTTGGATCATGTCCCATGCCTATCAGTTGGCTTGATCCACTTCCAACGCGCCGTTTGCTTATCACTTGCCGAGCGCCTGAGCACGCTCGAGCCAGTCGCGCCACCCGCTGTACTGCTGCTCCCGCAGGTCAGGCGCGAGGCGCGGCTCAAAGGTCAACGACGACATGTTTGCGGGCGACTCCATAACGTTACCCGCCAGCATCGCCGCGCCGAGCGCCGTGGCTTCGGACTGCATGCCAACCTCGAGCGGCACGCCCAGAAGATCGGCTTGGCGTTGCATCAGGTAGGCGTTGGCGCTCAGTCCACCGTCCACGCGGATCGAGCTTGGAACCGCTGTACCGCCATTCCAGATGGCGTGGGCGATGTCGGTCACACGAAAGGCGATCCCATCCAGGACGGCCTTGACCATGTGGGCGCGGGTCGTCCCGGCGGTCAGTCCAGCGAATACGCCCCGCGCCTGCGGGTCCCACCACGGCGCACCGAGTCCGGTGAAGGCGGGCAGGAAGCGCACCGGAGATTCGGAAGCACCCTGCGCGAGGTCGCTCGTCTCGGCTGCCGAGGCGACGAGGCCAAGGCCCACCAGCCATTCGATGGCTGTGCCCGCCGTGAACACGCCGCCATCAAGCGCGAAGCTGCGCTCGAGCCCAGCTTTATCAAGCCCAGCCTCATCGAGCCCAGCCTCATCGAGCCCAGCCCCGTCACGGCTCCAGGCGACGCTGGCGAGCAGGCCCGACCCCGCCGAGGGGACTGCGGTTCCGGCGTTAACCAGCGCAAAACAGCCCGTGCCGTAGGTGATTTTCATCGCGCCTGGCGTGACGCAACCGTTTCCGACGAGCGCGGCGGGTTGGTCCACCAGGCTGGCCCGCCACGGGATCGGCCCGCCCCAGTTGGGGTGCTCGAGTGCGCCCCAGTCGCCACAACTCCGGCGAATCTCGGGCAATGTCTCGGGCGGCACGCCGAAGACTTCGAGCAGTTCGTCGTCCCAGCCGCCGCGCTCGAGGTTGTAAAGCTGGGTGCGCGAGGCGGTCGAGTGGTCCGTGGCGTGCGCGATGCGCCCGAGGTGAAGCGCCATCCAGGTGTCGAGCGTGCTGAGGCGCAAGCTCCCCTCGAGCCTAGCCAAGCGCACGGGCTCGTCGTGCTCGAGCAGCCATTTGAATTTGGCGGCGCAAAAATAGTCCGAAAGCTCCAAACCGGTCAGCGCCCGCACGCGGGGCGCGTGACCGTCAAGGCGCAGGCGTTCGATCAGGCCGCTGGCGCGGCGGTCGGACCAGACGATCACCGGGGTCAAGGCCCGCCCAGTGTTCGCGTCCCAGGCGAGGACGCTCTCGCCCTGGTTGGTCAGCCCCGCCGTACGCACCGCCCGAGGTCCACCGATTTTGGAGAGCACCTCGCCGACCGCCTCGGTCACGCCCGAGAGGATGTCCTGGGGGCGTTGCTCGACCCAGCCGGGGTGCGGGTGTTGGCTCTCGAGTCGGCGGTAGGCACGGGCCACGGGGCGTAGGTCGTCGTCGAAGGCGATCACGGTCGTTCCCGTCGTACCCTGGTCGATGCCGAGCAGCACTCAGCGCACCCTCGCGGAGTCGACACCGCGCAGCGCGTTCAGGCGCTCCCACCAGGGTCGAGCGGACTCAGATGGAACGGTCGAGATCGACGGCATGGCCCGTGCCGAGCTGCGCTCGAGGCCACGTTCCTCAAGCAGACCCACGGCGTACTCGGAGATGCCGAGGCAGGCCGAAAGGCCCGTCGAGCGAATCCCGGCGACGTGCAGCAGCGCCGGGATTCGCCCAGAGAACTCGATCAGGTAATTGCGCGGGTGGCCCACCGTCCGCAGCCCCGCCCAGGCGTTGACCGGCTCGAGGGCGGCGAGGCGAGGCACGACCTCGGCGGCCTTGCGGCGCAAGACCTCGAGCGCGTCGGCGTGGGGCGTCCAGTCGCACTTGTCGGGCTGATCCTCGGCGGTCGGGCCGACGCAGAGGTGGCCGTAAAGCGTCGGGAAGACGAGCACGCCTTTGGTGAAGTCGTTCGGTACGGGCAGCAACGTGTGGTTCACCAGGTTCGCTGTGCCGTGCGGGTAAACGATGAACTCGCCGCGACGCGCCGTGATCTCGAACTCGCCGTTTGAGAGTTCATCGGCGAACAGGCCAGCGCAGTTGACGGCGAAGCGTGCCCGGATCGAGCCTCGCTCCTCGCCAGAGGTCCAATCGACGCGCACGCCCTGACCGTCCGGCTCGAGCGAGACCACCCGACAGCCGAGGCGCACGTCGAGGCCCACAACGAGTCGGCGCACGACCTCGTAAGGATCGGTCATCGCCTCGTTCGGCACGAGCAACCCGGCGATGGCGGGCGCGTTCGGCTCGAGTTCGCGCACACGGATCTGACCGACGAGTTCGACCTCGACCCCGTTGTGCGCGGCCTTGACAGCGATGGTTTCGAGTTTGCCCTGTTCTTTATCGCTGCGGGCGAGCAGCAGCGCACCCGGCACGCGGTGGGGTACGCCCAGCGCCTCGAAAATAGCGGGCCAACGCGCGGCCTGAGCGCGGATCAAGCGCGTCTCGAGCGTGTCCGGTGTCGAGTCGAAGCCCGTGTGCAACACGCCGGAGTTGGATCGGCTGGCTCCGGCGGCCAGTTCAGACTCGGCCTCGAACAGCATCACGCCCGCACCTGTGCGGGCGAGGTCGAAGGCGATGGCCGCCCCGACGAGGCCCGCACCGATGACGACGACATCGCACGTTTCGTGGTTCATAGCATCCCCTTTGGGCGGGTTGCTTTCGCTGGCTTGGCTGCGGATTCTAGACCGCTCGGGGATTCGGTCACGCGCAATAGGTGCCAACGCTGCGGATCGATCCTGCCCCCGTACAACGGTAACTCGAGCGGTTGATCCCCAGATCGAAACTGATCCCAAACCCGAGTCAATCCCGCCGTGCCGTATTTGCGAACTCGAGCCACGTGTTCGAGGTCGAGCACGTCGGTCAGAACGGTGGCCTCCGCACCAGCCGTCGCGGTCCTGACCAGTCCCTCCGGGTCCACGATCAGGCTTTGTCCCGTACCGACCGGTCCGGCACAGTTAACGCTGACCACAAAAACCTGATTGACAATCGCGTTCGCTCGGGCCAGCACGACCTCTTGCGTTCGGTCGCAGGTGGTGGTTTTCACCAAGTTCAGCACGACCTCCGCGCCCATCCAGGCGAGATGCCGGGTGACCTCGGGAAACCAGGCGTCGTAGCAGATCGAGAATCCAAACCGACCGATTCCGGGCAGGTCAAAGGTCACGAATCGGTCCCCGGCGTCGAAGGGTTCATAGGGTCGCCAGGGAAAAACCTTGCGGTACGAGGCGACCAGTTGACCCTCCGGCGAGAGGGCGAGTGCGGTGTTGAACAGTTCGCCACCCGCGCCCAACTCGCAGACGCTGCCGGGGATCAACCAGACTCCCAAATCCCCGGCGAGTTCACGCAGCCCAGAAACCCGAGGTCCAGTCAGCGGTTCGGCCAACTCGAGCAACGCCTGTTTGTTCAGGTCGGCGTGAAACAGATGCAGTTCCGGGTAAACGATCATTCGGGTTTGCGGGAATGATTTCAGCAACGACTGCGCGTGCTCAGAAAAACTCGAGAGCGGTTCATCTATTTTTTGTGGTTGTGCTTGCACCACGGCAATCGGTAGAACCCTGGACATTCGACCTCCAAACCTCGAGATGCTTGCTTCAATTTCTAACCCGATCCGTTCTCGAGTCATTCTGACCCAAGTTCGATCAGTCCTTGATTCGCAAGCGTGCCGATGCCGCGTGTCCCGCCATGCCCTCCCGATCCGCCATCGCCACGGCGTAGGGCGCGACCTGCATGTTCCCGGCAGCCGTCGCATCCTGCCAGGTGACGGTCTTGATGAACTTCCCGACCCACAGGCCACCCGTGTATCGCGCCGCCCGAATCGTCGGCAGCACGTGATTCGTGCCGATGCCTTTGTCGCCATACACGACCGTGGCGTTGTGACCCAAAAAGAGCGAGCCGTAATTGGTCAGCCGCTCGAGATACCACCTTGGATCTCGGGTCTGCACCTCGAGATGTTCGCTGGCGATCTGGTCGGAGACTTTCAGCATTTCCTCGTCATCCGCGACCAGAATCACCTCGCCGAGTTCCCGCCAGGATTGACCCGCCGCATCCGCCGTCGGCAAGATTTTCAGTTGGCGTTCGATCTCGAGCAAGGTCGCCTCGGCGATGTCCCGAGAACTCGTGACCAGAATCGATTGCGAGTTCGTGCCGTGCTCCGCCTGGGCGAGCAGGTCGGCGGCGATCACCTCGGGGTCTGCGGTCTCGTCGGCGAGAATACAGATTTCGGTCGGACCGGCGAGCAGGTCAATCCCGACCACGCCGAAGAGTTGGCGTTTCGCCTCGGCGACGAAGGCATTGCCCGCACCGACGATCATGTCCACAGCCTCGAGCGGCGGCGCGTCCTCGATCCCGAACGCCATCGCCGCCATCGCCTGTGCCCCACCAATCGTGAAGATTTCATCCGCACCCGATTGGACCATGCCATACAACTGCGCCGGATTGATGCCCTGCGTGCCGCGTTGCACCGGGGCGCAAGCGACGATCCGATTGACACCTGCGACTTTCGGCACACCAATCGTCATGGCGGCGGCGGCCATGATCGGGTAACGCCCACCGGGGATGTAGGACCCGACCGCACCCACCGGAATCTGCCTCTGTCCGAGCGTCACACCAGGCAGCGTCTCGAGTTCAAAATCGGTCAGCGTGTCGCGTTGCGCCTGCGCGAACTTTTTGACCTGCGTGATTGAGAAATCAATCGGTCGTCTGGTGTCGGCATCAACCGTAGCGATGCTTTGTTCGATCTCGCGTGGCGAGAGGCGAAACGAGGTTGGATTCCAACCGTCGAACTTTTCGCTGTACCGCCGCACCGCAGCCACACCTTCACGTTCGACATCGGAGATGATTCTCGAGACGGTCTCTTTGATCTCCTGCGAAAAAACAACGACGTTCGGTACTGATTTCTTGATGTGTTCCATGTGATCTCCTTGTATTTTTTGTTGAGGCTAGAGTTTAGATTTACTGTCCAAAATTACTGTGCCGTATTACTGGATTGTCCAAAATTACTGTGTCGTAATTACTGCGCCGTCCAGCCCCCATCGACCAGCAAACTACTGCCCGTCACGAACCTCGCGTGGCTCGAGACGAGGAACACCACGGCATTCGCCACGTCCTGCGGTTGCCCGAGGTGCCCGAGCGGAATCTTTGAAATCACGGATTGCTCAAACGCGGGATCGGCAAGCATCGGGCGGGTCATGTCGGTTTCAATGAAGGTTGGCGCAACGCTGACCACACGAATTCCGACGGGTGCAAGTTCGAGCGCCAAGGCTTTGGTGAAGCCCTCGAGCGCGTGTTTGCTGGCGCAGTAAACCGTGCGGTTCGTTCCGCCGACGTGACCCATCTGCGAGGAGATGTTGATGATCGCGCCGCCCGCGCCCGTACTGAGAATCTTTTGAACCGCCGCCTGAGTCACAAAAAACGTGGCGCGAAGGTTCAGGTTGATGATTTGATCGAAGTGCTCCTCGCTGACCTGCGCGAACGGTTCGGGAATGTTCGTTCCGGCGTTGTTGACCAGAATGTTCAGCTTGGGCAATCCCGCAATGGCTCGAAAGATGGCTGGCACGTCTTGCACATCGCAGACTGCGATTTCGGCATTGCAACCATCGCTCATCAATTCTTGCGCCAGTTGCTCGAGGCTGGTTTGGTCACGTCCCATCAGCACCAGATCGGCCCCGGCTCGGGCGAGGCTTTGCGCGATGGTGCGTCCGATGCCTCGGCTGGCCCCGGTCACGAGCGCGGTTTGTCCGCTCAGGTCAATCTTCATGACGCACCGTTTGGCTCAAGTTTGTCCTGCCAGTGAATTTGTTTCAGGAGGGCAAATTCATCCCAGACCATCTGTTCGCGTTGAATGATGCCATCGCGCACTTCCAAATGACTGATGCCGATGATTCGCACGCGCCTGACCGTGGGCTTCCCATAGGCGCTCGAGCCGAGGTGAGTGCCCTGAAACGTCCAACGTGCTGAGATCAGAAATCCGTCCGTCTCGTTACCAGTGTGAACGACTTGATCGAGATTGAGCGAGCAATCGGGAAACGCCGCTAGCAAGCCCAGCACGTAGCGTGTCAGGTCATCGTGACCCTCGAGTTTGCGGTTTCCGGGGACAGTGACTTCGGCGTTTGAGGCGTATAAAATTTTGATCTGATCGAGCATCCTCGCGTTCCAAATCAGGCCGTACAGCAAGATTGGAAGTTCATCAGGATTTTTTGGATCGGCCTCGAGTCGAATCGGTGGGTGATGCTGTCTGCTCGAGCGCACGATTTCGTTAAGTCCAATCACGGGCGCTTGTAATCCTCGAGACGATTCCTCGAGCGTGATCGATTTCGCCAGCATAACTTCGTCCAGTCCGAGTTGACGAATCAGCGCGATTTCGTCCGTGACGATCCATTCTTCGAGCACACGATTTTCACGCACGAGCCGCATGGAAATTTGCAAATACTCGAGCGGGAATTCGCTCGGTGCTCCGTATCGACTGTGACCGAAATGATGCCCAGAGACCGTGACGAGGTGCGAAACCAAAAAACCGTGTTGGTCCCCGCTCGAGATCACCTCGTCGTCGGTCAGGCGCAGGTCAGGAATCGCCGCCAGGGTTCGCACGGCCTGCTCGAGCATCTGGTCGCGTCCGTACTGTTCGCCGTCGCTGCGATGCACGCTGGCGTTGTGCGCGTAATGCGTGTAAATCAAACCGAGCGCCTTGTCCTGCCAGATTCTTCGGCTCGAGCGAAGCGTGTACTCCGTGATGCTGGCGTACTCGGGGTTGAAACCGGTCAAGTCAGCGTCAACCGCCACCGGTCACTCCGATGCGGGCGTGCAATTGTTTGAGCAGCGCGAACTCGTCAAACACCAACCACTCTCGAGCGATTTTGCCGTTCCGAATCTCCTGATGGTACATGCCGATCAGGAAGACGCGCCGACCCGTCGGCAATCCGTAAGGACCGAAGCCCTCGTGCGTGCCACGAATCGTGAATCGCGTCGCCACACGGTAACCTCTAGCTTCACCGCCGACCACGCATTGATGATCAATGGTGAAGGTCAAATCTGGAAACGATGCCATCAGCGTGATCACGAAATTCTCGAGATCGCCGAAGCCGTAGAGCTTCTGACCTCCGGGAACGAACGAGACGATGCCCGAGGCGTAATGGGCGCGAACCATGTTGACCAGTCGCGCATTCCAGAGGTTGAGCAGGATTGCACGGACGAAGGCTCGAGGATCGTCCGGCGATGGCACATCATGAAATTCAGGCGCGTACTGACCTGATCCACGGTCAACCTCACCAAGGGTGCTCGGGACGAAATCGAGTGTGGATTTTTTGGCCAACTCGAGCGGGTCGAGTCCAACCTGCCGCAGGCTCGCCGTCGAATCGTAGGCCAGCCATTCCTCGACGATTTTGTTCTCGAATATGAAGCAATCTGCGATTACCCATCGCTGAAATTTGCGTCCGGTCGGAGCGCCGATGTCGCTGTAGCCCGAATGCGTGCTCGTATCAAAAACCCGGTGCGAGGTGTAAAACCCGTCCGTGTCGTTGCCGCCCCAGATCACGTCGTCGGCGTAAGGGCGAACGTTCGGGGTCATCGCCTCGCTTTGCAAGGTGTTGCGAACCACCGCCTCGCGTCCGTAGAAGATGCCGTTGGAATTATGAACGATGGCGTTGTGCGCGTAATGCGTGTAGATCAAACCGATCGCTTTTTCTTCCCAAATCTTGTGGGTGCAACGCACGATGTAATCCACGATGTCCACGTAATCGGCATCGAAGCCGCGCATCGGTTGTCTGCGCCCGGTGTTGGCGGCATCTTGGAACGCTTGAATATCGGGACGGTTCGCGAAGTCGAAGACGGGTTCGAGGCTTGTCGGCTCGAGCTTCACTTGTTTTTGACTGACAGCTTTCTGGCTCACGGCTTTCTGGCTCACGGCGCGTTTCATGATTTACCCCTCGAGTTTGGCGTGTAGTTGTTTGAGCAATGCGAACTCATCGAAGACCATCCACTCTTGCATGATCTTGCCGCCACGAACGACGTGATGCGCCATCGCAATCAGAAAGATGCGTCGTCCCGTCGGCGCTCCGTAAGGACCGAAGCCTTCGTGCGTTCCCTGCAAGGTCATGCGGGTCGCCACGCGGTAGCCTCGAGCCTCACTGCCCACCACGCATTGATGATCGACCGTGACCGCCAAATCTGGAAACGAGGCCATCAGCGTGACCACGAAATTCTCGTAATCCCCAAAGCCGTACAGTTTGCGGTTTCCGGGCACTAACGCGACGTGACCGCTCGAGTAATGCGCCCGCACCATGTTGACCAAACGCGCATTCCATAGGTTCAGCAAGATCGCCCTGATGAAGGCTTGAGGGTCATCTGGTGAGGGTACGTCAAGAAATTCCGGCGCGTACTGACCCGTCGGCAGGCGATCAATCTCGCCGTGCGTGTACGGGGTTTTCGGCAGGACTGCCCGATGCGCCAAGTCGAGCGGATCGTAGCCCATCTGCCGCAACTCGGTCACGCCGTCCGAGGCAAGCCATTCCTCGACGATCAAGTTTTTGATCACAAAACAGTCGGCGATGGCCCAACGAAAAATTTTTCGACCCGTGGCTGGACCGTACTCGGTATGCCCGGTGTTCGTACCAGCACTCGCCACACGGTGCGAGGAGTAAAAACCGTCCGTCTCGTTGCCGCTCCAGATCACGTCATCCGCATACGCCCGCCGATCCGAATAGGCGGCCACACGCATGATGGTGTTGTTGACCATGCCCTCGCGTCCGTACATGATGCCGCTCGAGTAATGCACCATGACGTTGTGCGAATAGTGCGTGTAGATCAGACCGATCGCTTTTTCTTCCCAGATTTTGTGGGTGCAGCGCACGATGTAATCCACGAAGTCCACGTAGTCGGCATCGAAGCCGTTCATCGGGTGACGCCGCCCACCGCCTCGAGCGTCCTCGAAGGCTTGGATGTCGGGACGGTCGGCGAAATCGAAGACCGGCAGGTTGGATTTTTGGACCTCTTCACTCATTGGGTTCTCCTGAAATTTCGTGCTCGAGGATTTCGGAATCGCTCGAGGTTTTCTGGATTGGTTGCCGTCTGTTTTCTCGGTGCGAATTTTGGTTGTCTTTCAATTCTGTCATGCCATCACGCACGACGAAATCAAATGTTCGCGCATCGACTCGAGCCTTCCATCCCTCTTGAGCCCCATCACTTGACCGCCCCGACGGTGATCCCCTCGACGAAATATTTGCGAATGAACAGCGACATGATCAGAATCGGAATCATCACGACCATGCCCGCCGCCGCCAGTTGCTCCCACTGTGGGCCGCGAACCCCGGTGATGTTCATGATGCCGACAGGCAGCGTGACCGAGTTCGAGCGGGTCAGGATCAGCGCGAAAAAAAACTCGTTCCAGGCGGAGATGAAAGCGAAGACTGCCGAGACCAGAATCCCCGGCATGACCAACGGGACCGTCACGTAACGCAGGGTTTGCAATTCGTTGCAGCCGTCGATGAACGATGCCTCCTCGACCTCGACGGGCAGCGCATCGAAAAAGCCGCGCAGCATCCAGACTGCGTAGGGCAGCGTGAACGACAGGTAAACGATCACCAGCGCGATCGGCGTGTCGATCAGTCCGAGCGACCGAAACAGCACGAAATACGGGATCGCCACGACCACTGCCGGAACGAACTGCGTGATCAGGATCAGCAACGACAGGCTCTCGCGCCCACGAAAACGGTGTCTCGAGAGCACGTAGGCGGCGGCGGCCCCGACCGGCACGGTGATCGCCACAGTCAGGAACGAGACGAGGGCGCTGATGAAAATGTTCGATTGCAGGCGGACCTGTGGACCAAAAATGGCGATGTAATTGTCCAAGGTTGGTTGGAAGAAAACTCGAGTCGAGTAAACATCAACTTGGTTTTTGAGCGAGGCCAGCCCGATCCAAACCAGTGGGAACATCACGAAGAAAATCACGACCAGCGTGCCGATGACCTCTGCGCTCTCAGTCAATCGCCGTTGCAGTCTCGCGTTCAGCATGTCATTACTCCTTTGGGGACAGCAGCGTTCGCACGTAGAAAAACGCGATGGCCGCCATCAGTGCGACCAACAGGTACGAGACCGCCGAGGCGTAACCCAAGTCCAGGTTGCGGAACGCCAGTTGGTAAACGTGGAAGTACAGCGTTTGCGTCGAATCGCCGGGGCCACCGCCGGTCATGATCGTGACTTGATCGAACATCTTGAACGCCGAGATCGTTTTCAGAAGCGCTACGATGTAGATCACCGGTGCGAGCAGTGGCAAGGTGATCTTCCAAAAGATTTGCAGTCCGGTCGCGCCGTCCATCTTGGCCGCCTCGGTCGTTTCGGGCGGGATCGAACCAAGCGCCCCGATGAACATCAGCGCGAACAGCGGCGACCAGCCCCAGACCTCGGAAAAGGCGATCACGAACAATGCGCTCAGGTCGTGACCCAACCACAAATATCCTTTGAGCGCCGGAATGACCGCGCCGACCATTTGCGCGTACACGCCGTATTCGGGGTTGAGCATGAATTTCCAACTGAAGCCCTTCAGGACCGGCGTGACCGCGAACGGGAAGATCAGCAAGGCTCGAGTGAAGGTGTTGAGTTTCGTCGGTTTGGACAGCAACAACGCCATGCTCAACCCCAGAAACAGGGTCAGTCCGACGGAGATCAGCGTGTACAGCCCACTGACCCGCAGGCTGTTCAGGAAGCCCCGGTCGCCGAAAGCTCGAGCGTAATTTTCCACGCCGACGAACGGGCCGGGATCGGGCGAGTTGATCAGCCGCCAATCGCGGAACGAGGTGATGAACGATGAAACCATCGGGTAGATCACGGTCGCACCGATCAGCAATATCGCCGGTCCGAGCAGCCACCAGCGCAAGGTACTGCTGTGCAGTTGATGCGTCTTGCGTTTGAGCGCGAGCGGATTCAAAGTCTGTTCGGTCGAAACCTGAGGAGAATTCATGCGTGTACCTCGGCAATTCCCAGGCGATGAGGGGCGGCTCGCTGCGCTTGTGCGTTCAAACGGTGCGGCTGAGAACCGATGTTGTCTCGAAGATCAATTTTGAATTCCTGAATTTATTTTTTGCCCGAACGTTTGAGGTTCGGTGCGACTCGAGCAAACCGGCCCGCGTTTGGCTTCCCGTCCCGCCCGAGACAAACCTCGAGCGGGACGGAGGGTTCGGGTTTACTTGTAGTAACCCGCACGTTTCTGAATCTCGTCCACGTCTTTCGCCATTCGGTCCAAGGTGGCTTTGACTTCGGCCCCGTTGGACATCTGGTTGATGCCGACCTCAAGCACGCCTTGAATCTCGGCCCAGGTTTTGACCCTCGGCAGGGTGCGTGCGGTCTTGAGGACTTCCGCGCCGACGGCTGGAATGCCCGCGTTGGCGGCGTTGACTTTCGCGTCCTGCATTCCTGAGAAGGTCACAATCGTATTGTCGGCCACCGTCAGGTCGCTGCGGTTCGAGGCGACCTTCTTCTGAACCTCGGTGTTGGAGATGTACTTGATGAATTCCCAGGCGGCGTCGGGGTTTTTGGAGTTCTTGAAGATCCCGGCGGGCCAGACGAGCGCGTAGGTTTTCGGGGCTTTGTCGGCCCCAGCCCAACCCGGTGCGGGTGCGAAACCGACGTTGCCGAGCACCTCGGGGGCGACCGCCTTCGGGTTTGAGAATTGCGCCCAGTACCACCACCAACCGACCCACATCGCCGCGCGTCCCTGAAGAATCTCGGTCGAGGATTCGGGTTCGCCATAGGTCGTCGAGGCCGCAGAGGTGACTTTGTACTTGCGCAGCACGTCGATGTACGTCTGGGTCGCCTTGACACCTCGAGCACTGTTGAAGATCGGACGGTTGTTCCCGTCGAGGATGTCGCCGCCGCTGCCCCAGAGCATGCTGGTCCAGTTAAAGAGGTTCTGCCCAGCTGTCGCCCCGTACATCATCGAAACGCCGGTCATGCCGGGTTTTTTCTTCTGGATGATGCCCGCCGTGCGGATCAATTCCTGCCAGGTTTTTGGCACCGGCAGTTTAAGGGCGTTAAAGACATCCTTGCGGTAGAACATTACCAACGGGTGACCACGGAACGGCATTCCGACGATGTTGCCGTCCTTGTCGCTCGCGGCTTGCAGGTAGGCCCCTGGGTAATCCTTGAGGTTGATGCCGTCGGCCTTGATGCGGTCGTTCAGTGGCAGCATGTACTGTTTGAACGCCTCGCCCCAGGCATCCACCCAGGCCACCGCGTCGTAGGTCGTGCCGGTCGTGGCCTCGATCAAGATTTTTTCTTGCAATCCACCGTAGGGGCTGTCCTCCCATTGCGCCGAGATGCCGGTGAGTTCCTGAAACTCACTGCCCTCGCCGGTCAGTTTGCTGAGTTGCGCGAATTGGCCCGCGCCCAAACAGCAGATCAAGAATTTGAGTTTCGTGCCGTTGTACGGTTTGCCCGCCTTGAGTCCGTAGGCAATCGATCCTTGCGCCGTGGTTACGCTATTGCTGACCACGCCCGCCGTGACCGACAGCGCCAGCGTTGCCGCCAAGCCCCATTTTTGCCAAAGATACTTTCCCGATTTTTTCATACCATCCTCCTTGCACAATCTCCTGCCTGTCCACTACACACCGGCCTGAACCAACCATTTCCCTCACCCGAATACTTCAAGCACCAAACCTCAAACAACAGAACGTGACGGTGACAACCGCGCGGAGCCGCGCCGCACCAGGGTTCCCGGAAGGAATTGCAGCACCGATCCAAGGTGCGTGTTTTCGACCCGCTCGAGCAACAGGGCGATGCTGGTCTCGATCATGTCTTCGACCGGTTGACGCACCGTGGTCAGGTCATACGCCGCCCACTGACCCATCGGAATGTCGTCGAAACCGATCACGGAAAGTTCATCTGGAACGCTGATGTTCAGTTTGCGGGCCGCGTCGAGCGCCCCGAGTGCGGTGATGTCGTTGGCGCAAAAGATCGCGTCCGGCGGGAGGCTCGAGGTCAACAGCCGTTGGGCTGCCGCGAAGCCCGCCTCGTATGTGAAATCGCCAGATTCGACGCGGCAATCCGTGACCCCAAGTTCAGTCAGGCGCTCGAGGAATCCCTTTTGCCGATCCACGTTGGTCGAGGTGTCCGGGCGACCGGCGATGTAGGCGAAGCGCCTGTGGCCCGCACGGACGAGTTCATCGGCGACCATTCGCCCACCCTCGAGATTGGCGCAGGACACGGCGCTCGCGCCGGAACCGGGGGCGTAACGGTTGAACAGCACCACCGGGATGCCGCGTTGCAGCACCTCGCGGGTCATCTGCGAGCTTAAGGTCGCGGTCACGATGATCAGGCCATCGACCTGGTAGGCGAGCACATCGGGCAGCAGTACGTCCACGTCGTTGCTTTTTCCCGCCGTGAACAGCAGCACCCGCCAGCCCAACTCGTGCAGGCGTTGCGTGAATGCCTCGAGCACGACCGGAAAGAACGGGTTGGTCATGTAACTGGCGACCACCCCGATGATCTGCGTGCGTTGCGTACTGAGGCTGCGGGCGATGGCGTTGGGTTTGTAGCCGAGGTCGTTGGCGACTTGTAGCACCCGTTCGCTGGTGGTTTTGGACAGGCGCGTGTCGCGGCTGAAGGCCCTCGAGACGGTCGATTGCGAGACACCGGCCCGTTGTGCAACCTCGTGGGAGGTGACACGTTTTGTGCTGCTAGAGATTTTGAGTTGAGACACGGGCGAATCCTTCCAGTGGTGCTCGAGCGCGTCGGTGACGAACGAGAAAAGTCAGGCTGAATCGGTTCGCGGATTTGGTGCGAAATCAAACTTTTTTGCAAGCGTATGCACAAATTATAGGAACACCCCGCGCTTGTCAAGCCTAAATTTGAACCGAATCAAAATCGGCGCGAAAACACTGTTCTACTGACGGGCCAAGAAATCCTGCGGCTCTAAAAATGCGTTCAGAACGGATTTCAAGAGGGAATCTCGAGCTTGCAAACTCGATGGCTCCGCCTCGGAATTCTTGCGTGTTTTGAAACCTCGAGTTGGGTCAGGGGCATTACGTCATCCAATCTGGCCCCGGCGCAGATCCATTAGAGGCTTGACAAGTCCAAATTCTTGCCGCATTCTTTGCATACGCTTGCATTTAAAATTCACGCATCAAGGGGACAACCATGAACCATCCTCGAGTCAGCAACGAGCAGATGCAACAACGCATCTCGAGATTCTCCGACCTGAAACAAAACGGCGTGCCATTGATGTTCATCGACAGCGTGCTGCCCGGACATCAACGCATGAATTACGCCCTGATCGGTGACACCGCCAGCGAGAACGCCGAGTTTAAACCGGCGATTGCCGCTCCGCACAAATTTCAGATCGGCATGGGCTTCGCACCTCCCGGAAACGGACCAGCCTTTCACACCCACGATTACGTCGAAAGTTTTCTGGTGCTCGAGGGCGAATGGCGGTTCTACTGGGGCAACGAACCCGGCGTGGTCGAAGGCGAGGCGATCCTGGGGAAATGGGATTTCATTTCGATTCCGCCCGGCCTGTATCGCGGCTTCGAGGTCAGCGGCGAGCACGTCGGTTGGTTCTTCGCGGTGCTCGATCCGCACGAGGTCTACAGCAGCAAAGACCCCTACTGGGACCCGGAGGTCGAACGCAAAGCCGCCGGGTACGGTTTCGTTGCCGACGAAAAAGGCAAAATGGTCAAGCCCGAAAATTACGATCAATTGCGCCTCGAGATGATGCAAAAATTGATGAACCTCGAGACGGCAGACCGGGCCAAACAGCCTCAATCTCAGGCCGAATCTCGAGCCGAACCTCAGGCCCAATCTGAAAGCACGGCAGACTGATGCGCCACTCGAGCGAACGAATCCTGACCACCCACGTCGGCAGCCTGCCACGCAAACAGGTCGTGGTTGATGTGCTGTTCGCCCAGGACCGCGATGAACCCACACCCACGTTCGACGAGGTGATCGATGCCGCCGTGCTCGAGATTGTCGGACGGCAAAAAGCATCCGGTGTAGACTTGCCCAGCGATGGCGAGATGAGCAAAATCTCCTACGCGACTTACATTCGCCACCGGCTGACCGGCTTTGCGATTTCGAGCAAACCGCCGCCGCGTGCCACGCCAAAAGACTTGGACGATTTCAGCGAATTCCGTGACGCGCTCGCCGCCCGAGGTGGCACGCCCAAATACCAACGCCCGGTCTGCGTCGCCCCGATCACGGTCAAAGACCTCGCGCCGCTCGAGCATGACATTCGGCGTTTCAAACGGGCGCTCGAGGTTCATGGTTACAGCGAGGGTTTCATGAATGCGGCCTCGCCCGGAGTGCTGGCGGTGTTTCAACCCAACGAATTTTACAGTTCACACGAGGTGTACCTCGAGGCGTTGATTCCAGCGATGCGCGTCGAATACCAAGCGATTGTCGATGCCGGTTTGATTTTGCAAATCGATTGCCCAGACTTGGCGATGGGCCGCCACATCAAGTGGCGCGATCTCGAGGATGACGAATTCCTAAAACGCGCTGAACAACAGGTCGAGGCCATGAACGCCGCGCTCGAGGGTATCCCCGCCGACCGCATGCGAATGCACCTGTGCTGGGGAAATTACGAGGGGCCGCACACCGCCGATATTGGATTGGAAAAATTGTTCGACATCGTCATGAAAGCCAAACCGCAGGCGTTGCTGCTCGAGAGTTGCAACCCGCGTCACGCACACGAATGGCAGGTCTTGCGCGACCGCAAAGCGGACATTCCCGAGGACAAGATTTTCGTGCCTGGCGTGCTGGACACGACCACGAATTTTGTTGAGCATCCCGAATTGGTCGCCGAACGCCTCGAGCGTTTCGCGGGCATCGTCGGGCGCGAACGGGTCATGGCGGGATCGGATTGTGGTTTCGGAACCTTCGCCGGTTTTGGCGCGGTGCATCCGAGCATCACCTTCGAGAAATTGAAATCCATGACCGAGGGCGCACGCATCGCTTCCCAAAGGCTGTGGGCATAAATGCTTGGGCCGTCCAAACTCGAGAATCCCAGTTTCGAGAATCCACTGCGCAAGATCTGGGCGAACAATCAAGTCGTCATCAACGGCTGGCTTCACATCCCCGATTCGTTCGCCAGCGAAGTCATGGCCCATCAAGGTTGGGACTCGCTGACGCTGGATACGCAGCATGGACCCTACGATTTCTCGAGCGCCGTACCGATGATTCAAGCGATTCAAACCACGCCGACCGCCGTGGTTGCTCGAGTGAGTTGGAACGATCCAGGAACCATCATGAAATACTTGGACGCGGGCGTTCACGCAATCATCTGCCCGATGGTCAACACGCCAGCCGAATGCGAGGCGTTCATTGGGGCCTGCCGTTACCCGCCGCGAGGCTTTCGCAGTTACGGCCCAACCCGTGCCGCACTGCATTTCGGACCCGAATACGCCGCCAGCGCGAACGGTTTTGTCGTGACCATGCCGATGATCGAAACCGCGCAGGCACTCGAGAATCTTGAGGGAATTCTGGATGTCCCTGGAGTCGATGCAATCTTTGTCGGTCCCGGCGACCTTGGGCAGGCGTTGTACGGTAAAGCACAAATTGACCGTGAAACACCCGAATTTCTGGACACGCTCGAGCGTATCGCACAAACGGCTCGGGCCAAAGGGATCAATGCGGGTATCTTTACGGGCAGCGCGACGTACGCCAAAAAAATGATAGAGCTTGGTTACAACTTCGTGACCATCTCCAGCGATGCGCGGCTGCTGGCCACCGCCGCCAAACAGGTGTTGAACGAAATTAGAGACGATACGGCCCAAGCCAAATCTGGGTATTGAACCTCGAGCACTGAACCTCAAAAATCGTGTCAGGTGAGTGAAAGGAAGCCCATGATTCATCTCAAGAAAGCGCAACCCACGCCACCCAGCGTCACGCAAGAAATCCGCGACACGGTTTCAAAAGTGCTGCTCGAGGTTGAACGCGACGGCATCAAAGCCGTGCGCAAATACAGCGAACAATTCGACGGTTGGAACCCGCCGAGTTTTCTCCTGACCGAAGCGCAAATCAAAAGTGGACTCGAGGGGGTCACGGATGACTTCGCCGCCTCGATCAATTTCGCGCTCGAACAGGTTCGGGCTTTTGCGCGGGCGCAACGCGCCACCATGCACGAACTCGAGGTCGAAACGCTGCCGGGGGTGACGCTGGGGCACAAGTTGCTGCCGGTCAATTCTGTGGGCGCATACGTTCCCGGTGGGCGGTACCCGTTGATCGCCAGCGCGATCATGACGATAGCCGTGCCAAAAATCGCCGGGGTCGGGCGCGTGGTCACGACCACCCCACCGCAGCGCAGCACGGGCAAAATCAATCCGGCGCAGTTGTACGCGATGGTCCAATCTGGCGCGGATCAGATCTACGCGATTGGCGGTGTGCAGGCGATGGCAGCGATGGCGTTTGGACTCGAGCCGGATGGGTTGATGGGTGCTGAGATGACTGGCTCACCACTCGAAGGTGTGGACATGATCGTTGGTGCGGGCAATGCGTTTGTCGCCGAGGCGAAACGCCAACTGTTCGGTGTGGTCGGGATTGACCTGCTGGCCGGTCCAACTGAAATCTGTGTGCTCGCCGATGAACACGCCGATCCATGCCTGATCGCCGCCGACTTGTTGGGCCAAGCCGAACACGGCATCAACTCGCCCGCCGTACTCGTGACCACCTCCAAAGATTTGGGCGAAACTGTGATCCGTGAGGTGGACCGCTGGCTCGAGACTTGGCCGACCGCCGCCGTCGCGGGCGAGGCGTGGCGCACATTGGGTGAAGTCATTCTGGTCGAGGATGACCAAGAGATGCTGCGCGTTTCCGATTCAATCGCCAGCGAACACCTCGAAGTGCAAACCCAAAACCCAAACTGGTTTCTCGAGCGGTTGACCAATTACGGATCGCTGTTCCTGGGACGCAACGCTACCGTGGTTTACGGCGACAAGGGCATCGGTACGAATCACGTGCTGCCCACGGCTCGAGCCTCACGGTACACGGGCGGCCTGTGGGTCGGGAAGTTCATCAAGACCGTCACGTACCAACGTGTGACCGACGCGGGCAACCGTTTGGTCGCGCCGCACATCGCCACCGTTGCCGACGCGGAGGGCATGGCTGGACACGCGATCACGGCGCGGTTGCGGCTGGGAGAACTCGACTGAAACCGCATTGGAGCGAATCAAGTTTGAGCGACACGCTCAAGCAGCCACTTTGCTACGTCCTGGTTTTCTTCCGCACCAACTTCGTGTCCACTTGCGTATTCCCTATATGCCAGCTTCACCCCGATATCCTCGAGCCAATCTCGCGTCTCATGCGCGTGAAAAACCGGTAAACGTTGATCGTTTCGACCGTGGGCCACAAAAACGTTCAACTGCTCGAGGCCGACCGATGTCACCTGCGTTTTGACCTCTGGCAGAATGCGCCCACTCATCATCACCAGACCAGCCACCAAATCTGGACGGGTCAACGCCACACTCGCCGCGATGATCGCCCCTTGCGAGAAGCCCGCCAGGAAAACGCGCGGCTCGAGGTTATACCGTTGTACGGCTTCAATCAAAAAGTCGATCACCAGTAAACGGGCCGCCTCGGCCTGCTCGAGATCACTCACCGGCTCAGGGGTGAAGCGAACATCGTACCAACTGTACCCGCCTTCGGGCAGGTTGATTGGCGCGCGAATGCTCAGGAGAGAAAAATGTGCTTCGAGCATCGAACCCAGCGTCGTCAAATCGGTTTTGTGACCACCCATGCCGTGCAACAACACCAGCACCGGAGTTTTACCTCGGTTCGGGTGCAGCGATGGGCGAAAAAGGTGTTGAATCTTCACACCATACTCTCGCACAAGCATGTCGAACGAACTGAATACTCGTCATATACATAAGCCTTCGCGCAGAGTAAATTTTTAAAACCGGGTTAATAACTCATCGAACGTTCACGTAACCTGCGCGAATGAATTCAACCCAGAATTCCGAGCCCAACCCAACCTGCGTAATTGTGTCTTTTGTTGCCAGTAAAGGCTCTCCCGCAGTTTGCGTGCAACCCGCTTGAAATCACCAGTCAACCCAGCAGCACTCGAGCCCGTAATAAATCAAATTTCGCCCGACCAAACCCAAAGCGTTTGATCAACTTCAACCGGGTCACCTGACCCTCCACCTGACCATTGCTCCATTCCAAAGTCATCCCCGCAAGGACCGCAGCCTGATCTTTCACCACGCCTTTCGCAAAACGAACCACCTCAGGAATCGCGCTCGACTTCGCATCCGCCAACCAAACCTCGAGACTCTCAGCCGTGCTCGCCACTCGATTTCGGATCAGTCGAGCAAACCCTTGGACCAAGTCGTACAACCGTTTTGCTTCTGGTACTTCCAGGCCGAGTAATTTCAAGCGTTGTGATTCTTCAGGCTCGAGCTTCTTTGGTTCACGCACGAACATCCAGACACCCTCTCTGGGAGAGTAACGAGCTTGTTGCGGGACGGAACTGCTGCCAGTGGATTTCACCGTCCATCCGGCCCGAAGCATCGCAGCCAACGCATAAACAGTACTTTTTGAGCCTCGATAGCCCAGCTCGAGCAATTCGTAGTACACCTGCTTGATGGCCACGTCAGGCGTTTCAATTCGTGCCTTGACGTACTCGAGGTGCGGGTTGAGCAGTCCATCCGGTAAGTTCCGTTTTTCGGTCAATCCTTTTCCTTGTCGCCACCGGGCCGGAATTCCCTTGGTCAACCAATTGCCGACCGTGGTTTTTGTTTTGCCGATTTGTTTGGCGATGCGACGTGCGCTGAATCCTTTGTCCCGCAATTGGAGGACTTGTTCGTACAACTCGAATTTCTTCGCATGACCTTCACCGGTGCTGCGGTAGGCGCGAAGGTATGAGTTCTTTTCTGATTTGCGGTTGTGACGACGAATCACCGTTTTGGGTTGCTGCATGCTGCTTTCGATTGCTGGCACGGATGATTGTCCGATTTGGTCTGTGTTGACTGCCACGCTGATCTCGATAGGTTCTTTGAGGTGCTTCAAATGCCTGCGTAACCAGTTTTCCACCGCCTCAGCCAAGTTTTGCAGGATGTGCCATCGGTCTGCGACCTGCACGGCTTCTGGTGCTCCATCGGTTGCGCCTTGCGCGTAAATCTGTCCTCGATCCCGACTGATGATTTCCACTCCAGGATGCGCTTTCAACCAAGTGGCGAATGACGTGGCATCTCGATCCTCGAGCACATCAACAACCTTGTGTTTCTCGAGGTCCACGAGGATCGTGCCGAAGATTCGACCACGCCGGAATGAAAAGTCATCCACGCCAAGCACCCGTGGTGTGTCTGGCGGTGCGATTGGAACGGCTCGAGTGAAACGCAGCAACGTATCGGGGCTGGTACTGGCGTGCAATTTTTGTAAAAGCCTCGTTCCAGCCTCGGCACCAACAGCGAGACAGACTTGGAGTTGCACGTTTTGCAATCGACTGGTGCGACGCGCTCGAGTGGCGATCAAATCTGAGAAAGATTCCGCGAACGTGACTCGAGCGCAATCGAGATTTCGGCAACGGTAACGACGAACCCGTAAGTGCAGGGTGACGGATTTCTCGGCAATGGCGAGGTCATCAGGGGCTCGAGCGTAGCGGCTGTGCAAACTCTGACTGGATTGACCGCAAGCTGGGCAGGTTGCGGTTTGACTGATGCTGCTCGCATGAATGACCACATGCTCGGGTTGCTCGAGGATTTGTGCGATCTCGAGGGTGGCTGGGAGGAGAGTGATTTCCATCGCCAAGTCTGGGCGTTTTGACTGGTGATTTCAAGCGGGTTGC
>JANOWZ010000715.1:0-6543 GCA_031418155.1 Deinococcales bacterium | reverse complement strand
TTTGAACCGCCGCGTTCGCTTTGGGTTTGGTCGGCGGGGCCAGCACGATCCCGGATGGCGGCAGTTTCTTTTTCACCTTCAACCCGATTCTCTGAACACTTCTGGACCTTCAAGGACCGCCTGGATCGCCTCGAGCAGCGTCTCGAAAGCGACGGGTTTGACCAGAAACAGGTCCGCGTTCGCCGCCCGTCCATGGTCCTCGGATTCGTCCCTGCCGGAAAGCACGATCACCCGTGGGCGCGGACTGAGCATACACAGGCGTTCCAACGTCTCGAAGCCGCTCAGTCCGGGCATCATCAAATCCAGCAGCACCAAATCCGGCGCTTGCCGTTTTGCAGCCTCGAGTCCGGCCTCGCCGTTCTCGACCGTTTCGACCTTGTAGCCAGCCATGCCAAGACCGCGCCGCATCAGGCTGCGCATTCCGGGCTCATCGTCGATCACCAATACGCAATGAGCGAATGTGGAATCTGAAATCATGTGAGGTCGATGACTGTCATGACGGTACTGTACGCTTATTTTTGGGCTCTGCGAGCGGTCCGACACCGACACCGACACCAAATACAGCTATTTTGATGGGCATCCGAGCCTGCCCCGCGACACCGACGGCCAATCTCCGGGAGTTCAGCAAACACGCTCCGGGCGAGTGGGACAAGGGCACCAAGCCAGATTCGGATCGTGCGCTCAGCGGGTCTTCAGCCGACCTACAGGCCTGACTCAGCCTGCCTTCGTACCTTCCGAGAGAACTGCAATACCGCTGGACTTGCAACGCGCGAGTCCAGCGTGATCGTGGACCACGGAGGATTTATGAACCCAACCAGCGCCGCCCGCCGCCTTTCCCTTTTCGCCGTGCTCGCGTTCGCAGCAGCCTTCACCGTCCTCAGCCAATCGGGCCGCGCTCAAATGGGCATGGCACCGTCCGGAATGCTCGAGGTCGGCGGGGCCAAGCTGTTCTACAAATCCCAGGGCAGTGGTGAGCCGCTCCTGCTGATTCACGGCTACCCACTCTCGGGTGAGTTGTTCAAAAACAACCGGGCCGCGCTCTCGCGGCGCTTCCGCGTGATCACCATGGATTTGCGCGGCTTTGGCAAGAGCAGCGCACCCACCGCCGATCCAGGCTCGATCGAGACGTACGCCAGCGATGCGCTCGCCCTGATGGATGCCCTCAAGATTGACAAGGCCGTGATCGGTGGCATGAGCATGGGCGGCCCGATCGCCTTCGAGATCTACCGCCGTGCGCCCGAGCGCGTTCGTGGCCTGATCTTGATCACGACCCTGGCCAACCCGGCAGGCACCGTCGAGAAGGCCATCTGGGGCGGCATGGCCCGCAAGGCCACCGATCACGGTGCTGCCTCGCTCGTGCCGGAGCTGATGAAAGACATGCTGACCGGGCGCACACAATCCCGCCGACCAGCCCTCGTGGCGAACCTGGTCGGTGTGATCTCGGGCGCGAGCGTTCGTGGCGATGTGGCCGGGGCGATGGCGCTGGCCGACCGGCCCGACTCGCTGCCAACCCTGGCGACCGTCCGGGTGCCGACGCTGATTCTGGCCGGAGGTGAGGACACCGTTTACCCGCCGGTGTTCTCGTTGAAGATGCAGCAGGGCATCGCGGGCTCGAAACTGGTGGTGATTCCTGGCGCTTCGCACGCGGCGATCATCGAGGCAGCCCCGGCGGCGAACCGGGCGATTCTGGCCTGGGCTGCACAGCTACCAATCGCGAAGTGACGGGCGTGCGCTGGCCCATAACGGCGCATCACAACGCAATGTGGACCCGGTGCTGAAGGGTGAAGGTGGTTTGGTACAGCAAGACCGCGCGGACCAAAACAAACCACCTGCAAATGTGCCCAGCGGGCCAGACACTGCCGGACCCTTCTCATGCGACGGCGACCTGGGGGGAATGCGAGGACGTGCATCGCGGCTCCCAGCCTCGGCGAGCGAGGATCTCGAGGGCCTGCTGGCAGAACGCGAGCTGCGCGGTGGCCTGCGGTTGGCGGTGGGCTGCGCCAGGGGCTTGCTTTGCTTGTCGGGTCTTGGCGACCGTTCTGGGCTCACAGCGGCGGTCAAGCGACGCGAGCGGCTGGTGGCGCTGAGCGGCCAGCAGATTTCAAGGGGCGCAGCGACTCGAGCACACGATTCGCCCGCTCCTTGGACCTCACCAACGCCTCCATCTTGGGCGGGGTCCACCCGACTCGGTCATGGGCGGTGACATTCCGAGGCTCCTGTTGGCGAAGTCGTGTTTTGCTCGAGCGAATAGCTGAGAGGAGCGATCAGAGGTTCATGGGTTGTAGACAATCCGGCCGTCCTTTCGGACACCGCCTCTACCCTCAAGGCCGAGTTGAAGCGCAAGGCAATCGGAAAGACGGGGTTATCGTAAATGTGCAGGTTTTTACGGTTCTTCGCCACTTTTGGTGCAAGCTTGAGCGGCAATTCAATCGTGCAGTACAACTTTTTAATCCTTGCGTCATGTTCAAAGTCGCACAGGATTTTGAAACACCTCCTTTACCCAAGGGATGCTGTCTTGAACACGCTCAAGTTCATTCGACCGGAAACCACCTGCACCAAAAGTAAAGAAGAAGCAAAAGTACAAGCCATAATCGTGCAAGCCCTCGTTACCAAGGTCAATTTCTTGCCAGACCACGCCGTGCGCATTCAAGCTCTGTATAGCGGCATTCCTCGATCCGAGCAGTATTTGCATTCCCAATGCACGTGCGTGCCACCGCGTGCACACAGTTGTGCCAGCCGTGGATCGTTGTGCTGCCCGGTGATCGGCAACCAACAGCGCAAGCGCTGACCGGAAGAAATGCGCATCTCGAGCACGCCTGCCGCATCATCTCGATGCACGGTTTCCAGTCCAATCAAATCCGAGTAAAACGCCTCGCAGCGGTCCAAGTTTGTGACCTCAAGGGTCAAGGCGGCAAGGTCAAAAATCGGCGCATCAGCGCTTACGTCTGATGCTCCAGCGTGGCCCGTGCCGCACGACGTGGGGCTCGGCGCACTTGGGCCTGGGCTGCACGGAGATGGTCCGTCTCCTCCGGGATCGATTCGCTCTGGGCGCAGATGTCGGGATAGCGTTTCCACCACGCGGCCCAGCCCTCGACTGGGTAGACCTTTTTCGCTTCGGGCGCGAACAACCGAGCCGCCTCCAACTCGAGGTCCGGGAATGGGCAAGCCAGCACCTGCGTCTGCTGGTAAGCGGGGTGTTTGTTCCATTCGATCAAGCGGCCCGCCCCGCCCCAAGGATCGTCACAGGCCCAAACGGTCCGTCCAACTTGAACCATGCCCATCGCCCCGCCGCACATCAAGCAGGGCTCGAGTGACGAGTAAACGGTGCAAGCCTCGGGATTCTTCAAGCGTTTGACACGGTAAAAGGCGTCCATCTCAGCATGGGCAAACGACGAGTTGCCGATGCGTTGCGCGGTTTTTGGCCATGCCTCACCGCTCTTGTTGCGGCCTTCGCTGATGATCCGTCCCGAGCCATCGACGATGACGCAGCCGATGGGGCTCGAGCCGCGCCGGACACTGTAACGGGCAAGATCGAGGGCACGCTCGAGCATGGCCCGATCCAACAATGATGCACTTGTTTCTCTCATGGCTTTAGATTCACCGTGGCGGCTGAAGTGCTCCTGAGTCGCGCCTGTTGTGAAACTGATTGTTGGCGACGGCATTGATTTTTGAACCTCGAGCTCCGTGATCAGGAAGGCCCGGAGTTGACCTTTGACAGGCTGATCAAAACTTGCAGGAGTTCTTGGCGGTGTCCAAGCTATTGGGACCCGGTTCAATTTTGGTCGAGACGGTCAACAGTGCAGCCCGCTGCCAGGCCATCACGAGGTTGCCCTCAGGGTCCACCAGCACAAATCGACGGTCGTGCTCGAGGCCGCGATGGCTGACTTGCGCACGGGTGACTTCGATGTCCTGGGCCGATTTAAGTGGGCAGACAAACAACTTGGGACTTGCGATGAAATAACTTCCCGATTTTCAAATCACCAATGTACAAAACAGCGCGGTTTCTAGTGCAAGACCACGGTGATTTTGAGTGGTTTTCTCAAAATCACCCGACCAACGGGAGGAGTGTCCAGTGCAGCGCCAACGGATTTCGGAGGATACGAAGTAATACGTAGAAATCAAGGTGGCGGTGCACTAGGACATCCCGGATGGTGGCAATCTTGAATCAGATCCGGCTCGAGAAAATCCTTTTCTCGAGCCGGGTCGTTGGATTACTTGATGTAACCTGCTTCTTTCATCGTCTTTGTCACGTAGGCTTGCGCTTGGGCAAGGCCCGCATCGAGTGTGGTTTTCTTGGCGACGATGCCTGCGATGTACTGACCGACTTGGGTGCCAATCGCACCGAACTCTGGAATGCCAACGAATTGCACACCGACGTATGGCACTGGCTTCATGCTTGGTTTGGTTGGGTCGGCACTGTTGATCGAATCCAAGGTCGTTTTGGCGAAGCTTGCGGCCTTCAAGTATTCAGGGTTGGCGTAGGTGCTGTAGCGCGTTCCGGGAGGGGCCGAAACCCATCCGTTGGTGGTGCCGACCAGGTTGATGTATTCCTTGCTGGTGGCCCAGGTGACGAAGGTTTTGGCAGCTTCAATCTTGGTGCTCGAGGCTGGGATACCGAGCGCCCAGCTCCAGAGCCAGTGTGAACCGTTCTTGGTGACGGCGACTGGTGATTTGGCCCAGCCCATTTTCGTGGCGACCTTGCTGGTCTTCGGGTTGGCGAGGAAGCCTGCGGCGACAGTTGCATCGATCCACATCGAGCATTTGCCTTCACTGGTCAGCGTCAAGTTCTCGGTGAAGCCGTTGCCGGTTACACCGGGAGGGCCGTAGTTGGTGACCAGATCAACGTAGAACTTGACGGCCTTTTTCCATTCTGGGCTGGTCAGTTGTGGGTTCCACTTTTCGTCAAACCACCGAGCGCCGAAGGTATTGGCCAAGGTGGTCATGAACGCCATGTTTTCGCCCCAGCCCGGAAGTCCGCGCAGGCAGATGCCGTACATGCCTTTGCTTGGGTTGTGGTTTTTCTTGGCAGCGGCAGCGATTTGCGCCCAGGTTGGGTCTTGACCGATTTTGATGCCGTTGGCGGCAAAAACGTCTTTTCGGTACATCAACATTGAGGACTCGGCGTAGAACGGCAGCGCGTAGAGTTTGCCGCCGGTCGAAAGTCCGGCGCGAACTGGCTTGAGGATGTCTTCAACATCGTAATCGGCTGGCAGGTCATCCATCGGTGCGAGCCAACCCTGTCTGCCCCAGATTGGGGTTTCGTAAGTGCCGATGGTCAGGACATCGTAGGTTCCGGCTTTGGTGGCGATGTCGGTCGTGACTTTCTGGCGCAACTCGTTTTCGGGCAGCACGACCCAGTTCAGTTTGATGTCTGGGTTTTGTGCCTCGAAGTTGTCAGAGAGTTTTTGCATCGTCACCATGTCAGGGTTGTTGACCGTGGCGATGGTCAGCGTGGTTGGGTCTTGGGCATGTGCGATGGTGGCAGCGGCAATTGCGCTTGCGGCCAGCAGTCCTGCGCCGAGCAAAAATTTTGCTTTCATGGTTTCTCCCTCGAGATCTGAATGGGCGAGCTTTGAATGTGTCGATGTGTGATGCGCTCGAGATTTGAGTGCGGCTTCCCCTGGTGTTGTGCTTGTCGCTTCACCTCCTCAAGTTGTTTCGATCTTGGTTGTGGATCGGTGTCTTCGTATCGAGACGGTTCGCGGATGCTTGGAGTCTCGAGGTTTTGTGAATGGTCACGTGGCCATTTTGTCAAAGGGCAAAAAAGATTCCCGGATGTGGTGATCTGTCCTTTCCGTGGAAAGAACAAACCGGTCAGATGGTCACGTGGCCAGAACTCTACAAGATCAGACTTGCATTTGTAAAGCCCCCTGGCGCGGAGCCTCCGGCCATGATTTGTGATCACTCCGATGATTCTCAAAAAACGAGCCAAGTTTGATCAAGATGGCAGGATCACAAATCATCGGGCATATACTGGCCACGTGACCAGCATCCTTGATGTCGCCAAACGCGCTGGAGTCTCACCCACCACCGCTAAACGTGCCGTCAGAGCACCACATTTGCTCACCCAGGCCACGCTCGAGCGGGTCCAACAGGCGATCATCGAACTGAGCTACGAACCCGACCGCACAGCCGGAGCCTTGCGTCGCGGTCACAGCCACACGATTGGCCTGATCGTCGGCAACATCATCGAACCATTCTTTGCGCAACTGACCCGCACGATTGCCAAAGCCGTTCACGCTCGAGGGTATGCGCTGATCGTCGCCGACAACGAGTACGACACCGACCTCGAACTCGAGCATTTGCGGATGTTTCATGGTCAACGGGTCAGCGGCCTGATCATCCGATCCGCCTTCGGCAGCGGTAATTTGGAATACCTGCAACGCCTGCACGATCAAGGCGCGTACATCCTCGAGATTGACAATTTCGTGAACAGCTCACCGTTCGGACACATCATGCTCGACAACGACGGTGGCGTGCTCATGGGTGTGAAATACCTGCACGACCTTGGGCACAAACGCATCGCGGCGTTGACGGTCTACG
>JANOWZ010000714.1:0-4132 GCA_031418155.1 Deinococcales bacterium | reverse complement strand
TTGCTGCCCGGTGATCCAACCAGCGCGATTCTCGGCGAGCGGGCCACCGAGGAATTGATCGCTCGAGCCAACAAGGAATTGGGGTTGGACAAACCCTTGATCGTGCAATTCGTGATTTTCGTGCAGAACTTTTTTCGTGGCGATCTCGGCGAGTCGATCAACCTGAAAATTCCGGTGTTTCGCTTGATCCTCGAGCGCATGCCGGTGACGCTCTTCTTAACGATTTACTCGAGCGTGTTGGCGGTCCTCCTTGCCGTGCCGCTGTCGTTCGTGGCGGCCCTCCGCCGTGATACTGCGGTTGACAGCGCGATCCGTGGTCTGTTCCAGATTGGTCTCTCGATGCCAGTCTTTTACATCGGCCTGCAACTCCTGACGATCCTCGGCGCGAGGTTTCGCCTGTTTCCAATCGGTGGTTACGGCGAAACCTTTCTCGAGCACCTCTGGTATTTGTTCCTGCCCGCATTGACGCTCGGCTTCAACCTCGCCGCAATTTTGATGCGAAATCTTCGCGCCGCCATTCTCGAGGTGCTGCAATCCGAGTACGTCGATTTCGCCCGCGCCAAAGGCTTGCGGTCGAGCGTGATTCTTGGCAAGCACGTTTTGCGCAACGCAATCATCTCGACGGTCACGCTATTTGGTCTGAACATCGGTGGTCTGATCGGCGGCGCGGTTATCACCGAGAGCGTCTTCTCGATTCCTGGTGTCGGACGCTTGATGGTCGAATCGATTTTCGGACGCGATTACCCGGTGATTCAAGGCTTGACGCTGACCTTCGCCGTACTCGTTTCGCTGACGTTTATTTTGACCGACATCGTTCATGCGCAACTTGATCCGAGGGTGGAAATTTCGTGACAATCCTTGAGCCTACAAACTGGAGTTCGCACTGATGGCCGCGCCCGCATTGGTCGTCCCTCGAGCCTCGAGCCGCCCTCGAGTTCGTCTCAAGCCTACGATGATCGCGGGCATGATCATTATCGGCGCATTCGTAATCATGGCGCTCGTGCCTCAGTTCGTCGCGCCGTACAGCCCAACCGTGTTCGATTATCAAGCGGTCCTTCAAGGTCCGTCACTCAAACATTTTTTTGGCACCGATAACTTCGGACGCGATGTCTTCTCGAGGGTCATCTGGGGCTCGCAGATCGACATGCAGATCGCCTTGTTCACGACCCTCTTCCCGGTGATTTTCGGCACGCTGGTTGGCGCGTTTACCGGCTATTACGGACGCTGGCTCGATGCGATCTTCGGGCGGATCGTGGACATCGTTGTGACCTTCCCGTTCCTGGTGTTGGTGATTGCGATTGTCGCGCTTTTAGGGCCGGGATTGAACAACATGTTCATCGCGGTCAGTGCCGTCGGTTGGATCACCTACGGGCGACTCGTGCGTGGCGAAATCCTGACGCAGAAAAAAGCCGAGTACGCCCTCGCCGGGCGCGTCATGGGCTACACGCCCTCGAGAATTATTTTTCGTCACCTGTTGCCGAACGCGATCACGCCCGCCATCGTTTACTGGATGACCGACATGGCGCTCGGCGTGCTGCTCGGCTCGAGCCTGGGCTACTTGGGATTGGGGGCGCAACCACCGACGGCGGAATGGGGCGTGATCATCGCCGATGGTAAAAATTTCATGACGACCGCCTGGTGGATTTCGACTTTTCCCGGCCTCGCCATCACGCTGGCGGGCGTTGGTTTCAGTTTGCTGGGCGATGGTTTGGCGGATCTGCTGAGGCCCAAAGGATGAGCCTCGAGTCGAAGCCAACACTGCTTGAGTTGCGAGATTTGCGCACGGTCTTCAACACGGCCCGAGGTGCGTTCACCGCTGTCGATGGCGTCAACCTAAGCTTGCTCGAGGGTGAGGTGCTGGGTTTGGTCGGAGAATCCGGTTCGGGCAAAAGTGTCACCTTGCGCTCGATCCTGAGACTCGTGCGCTCACCTGGAGTCGTTTCCGGTCAGGTGCTCTGGCGCGGCACGAACCTGCTCGAGATGCCCGAATCCAAATTGCGAAAAGTGCGTGGCGGCGAGATCAGCATGATCTTTCAAGAACCGATGACGGCGCTCAATCCAGTGCTCAGCATCGGTGAGCAAATCACGGAGACACTGCAAGAACACACGAAACTCTCGAGGGTTGACATTCAGGCTCGAGCCGTGGAACTGCTCGAGTTGGTCGGCATTCCCTCGCCGCGTGAACGCCTCAAAGATTACCCGCATCAATTCTCTGGCGGGATGCGGCAACGGGCGATGATTGCGATTGCGCTCGCCTCGAATCCCAAATTGCTGCTCGCCGACGAACCGACCACCGCGCTTGATGTGACGATTCAGGATCAGATTCTCAAGTTGCTCTTGCGGCTCAAGGACACGCTCGGCATGGGTGTGATTCTGGTGACGCATGACCTGGGTGTGGTCGCGCAAACCTGTGATCGCGTCGCCGTGATGTACGCTGGTCGCATCGTCGAGGTCGCCAGTGCACTCGAACTCTTCGAGCAACCACGTCACGCTTACACGCTCGGGTTGCTCAATTCGGTGCCGGGTGCGGAATCAACGCGGCGTCCGCTGCTTCCGATTCCGGGCGCACCACCGAACCTCGCGAACTTACCGCCCGGTTGTCCGTTCGCGCCTCGCTGCACTTATGTCACGCCCAAATGCGAACTCGAGCGCCCCGCGTTGCAAGCCATCTCGAGCACGCGATTGTCCGCCTGCATCCATCATGACAAGCTCGAGCCAATTGCCGCTCGAACGGAGGTGCGGTCATGAACTCGAGCCTCAATTCTGGCGGTGCGATCATGCGCGTGCGCGACCTGACCAAAACGTTTCCCGTGCCCTCGTCACCATTGGATCGCGTGCGCGGCATTCCACCTCGGGCCGTCAAAGCACTGACCGGTGTCAACCTCGAGTTGCTGCGCGGCGAAACGCTCGGGATTGTTGGCGAATCGGGCTGTGGTAAAAGTACACTTGCCCGCTGTCTGGTGCGGCTCTACGATGCGGACTCTGGATCGCTCGAGTATGACGGCACGAACGTCCTCGGGCTTCGCGGCACCGAATTGCGAGCCTACAACCGCCGCGTGCAAATGGTGTTTCAAGATCCCTTCTCGAGCCTGAACCCACGCATGAAGGTCGGCCAGATGCTGCGCGAGGCATTGACGGTTCACAAGTTGCGCTCAAGCGGTGAAATCCCAGACCGCATTCACGAATTGCTCGAATTGGTCGGTCTGCCTAGAGATGCCGCCGACCGGTTGCCGCACGAATTCTCCGGCGGTCAACGTCAACGCATCGGCATTGCTCGAGCCCTCTCGGTCGAACCGGAAACCCTGATCGCCGATGAACTGGTCAGTGCGCTCGATGTCAGTGTGCAGGCACAGGTCGTGAACCTTTTGCTCGAGTTGCAAGAACGTCTGAACCTGACCGTGATGTTCGTTGCGCACGATTTGCGCCTCGTGCGTCACATCTCGCATCGCGTCGCCGTGATGTACCTCGGGCGAATCGTCGAACTGGCCGAAACCGAAACGCTCTTCTCAAGCCCGCAGCATCCGTACACGCAGGCGCTCTTGCGGGCCGCGCCGGAACTCGATCCGAAGCGCAAATCCATCGTCGAGGCCGTGCGTGGCGAATTACCCAGCCCGCTCAACCCACCGTCTGGCTGCGCCTTCCACCCGCGTTGCCCGCAGGCGTTTGAGCGCTGCAAACTCGAGGTTCCAAAACTCGAGGCGCGTGGATTGACCAGGCATCAGTGCGCGTGTTTCCTTGATGCACCCTCGAGCCCTGAGGCCTGAACATCTCATGATGGCTGGGGTCGAACAGATTCTTGAGTTTCATGCGGATCGGTGAGAGACAAGCCTGGTTGAGCGGTCAAAACATGACCACGCTTGATGCCCTCGAATGCACCAGTGGATCGTCACACGGAAGAAACTGGTCGAGATGTGGAGACAATAGTAGGTTCTCGAGACTCGAGAGGCTACAAATACTGTGTGACTGTCCACGGGTGTGATATCAAGTCGTCTTTAAAACTGGCGGTTTCCTTCTTGACCCTGAGGGCAGCACCTGACGGGCTTCTTGCTCATAAGCTGGCACCTAACGGGCCATTCGCGCTTGGGTCGCTTCGGATACACGACCAGTAAGACGACTTGATTTTTCGTCACTC
>JANOWZ010000713.1:0-1661 GCA_031418155.1 Deinococcales bacterium | reverse complement strand
GTTTTTGCGTCTGTAACGGTGTTCTGCTCGAGTTGCTGCGATACCCCGGTTAGGAGTTCAATCAGGGTAAAGCCTTGTTGTTTCACTGTAGCTCCTCGATATTTCATACGGAGCGTTTAACAAAAACGCGAATTCGGGTATACCCGAATTCGCGTTGCTCCGTATCTTAGATTGCAGGACCGAAAGCGCCACCGACAGCGATCTTGGTGATCGATTGACCGTCATACTGGAACATCAGGCCGGTATCCATAACCAAGTTAACCACGTAGTTATCCTGTGTACCGCTGGCCCAGATGCAGCTTTTTACACCAGCGGGAAGCGCAGTTTTGGCCTGTGCCAAAAGGCAGGTTTCGGCAGGATTGGTGGATGCTGGAACTGCAACGCCAGCTTTGGTTGCGAGCTTGCCGCTGATGGTGTCGCGGTTCGTTTCGATTGCCGTGATCGTGTTGCGAACAAAGCTCTGGGCTGCGCTCTCGTTGGCCTTGGTACGGGCGCTGAGCAAGTTCGGGATCAAGACTGCGGCGAGAATACCAATGATGGCGATGACGATCAACAGTTCGATCAGGGTGAAGCCTTGCGCTTTACGGTTCTTCATGGTTCTCCTAGTTGGCTCGAGCGTTGGGTATGGGGTATGCGCTTGGGCCGGTTCAGTGCTTGATGTCTGGGTGTCTCCCTCGCATCTGGACGTACCTTAAACGTCTGATTCTTACAGGGTTCTTACAAACGCCGTGGGGGTTTTTGCGTCTGTAACGGTGTTCTGCTCGAGTTGCTGTCTCGCCCCGGTGTTGCTTGTTTCACCAGAAGTTTACCTGAAACAAAGGTTTTTTGTGTGACTTTTGAACATACGTCCATCTTGGGATGTGGTCACAAAACTTGCGGCAACTCGAGGTTTGACTGGGTTTAACAAACTCATTGTTTGGCGTGCCGGATGGCCCAAAAGACGGCTTCCGGCGTGGCAGGACTCGCCAACTCGAGGCCGGAATGATCATCCAGGCCATTTCCAAACGCGGCCACCGCCTGACGCAGTGCTTCGCGCACACTCATGGCAAGCATCACCGGGGGTTCACCGACGGCTTTGCTGCCGTAAATCACGCCAGATTCGGCGGCCTGCTCGAGCAGGTTGACGTTGAAGACCTCGGGCATTTCGCTGAAGCTGGGCAGTTTGTAGGTGCTGGCAGATTGCGTCGCCAAACGCCCGTTCGCATCCCAACGCAAATCCTCGAGCGTCAGCCAACCCGCGCCTTGGACAAAACCGCCCTCGATCTGACCGATGTCGATGATCGGGGAGAGGCTTTCGCCGACATCGTGCAGGATGTCCACGCGGCGCAAGCGGTACGCGCCAGTGAAACCGTCAACTTCGACTTCGCTGACGCTTGCGCCGTAAGCAAAATACTTGAAAGGTTCGCCGCGCAGGTTCTCACGGTCCCAATGCAGGCCGGGGGTGCTGTAAAAACCGCTGGCCCATAAAGAGGTGCGTTTGTAGTACGCCTCATTGACCAGATCGGTGAATGGAATGGCTCGAGCTTCATGGCCTTGTGCGAAGACCTGCCCATCATGGAAGCGCACCTCGTTCGGATCGACTTCCAACATGCTCGAGGCGATCAGTGCGAGGCGGGCTTTGATCTGATCGCAGGCATCCTTGATCGCCCCGCCGTTCAAGT